>NZ_JBFRFE010000597.1:0-2715 GCF_052114665.1 Stenotrophomonas sp. 2YAF22
CCGTGCCGCGCGCCGCGAATAGATGCTGGCGCCTTCGATGCCGATGAATACCCACACGGTGACCAGCATCATCCCGCGCAGCTGCTGGCCCATGTCGCCCAGCGCGGGAGCGCCGAAGAAGTCGGCGCGGAACACGTCCATGCGGAATGCGCCGGCCGCCAGGATCAGGAACAGCGCGATCGGCACCAGCTTGGCCACGGTGACCAGGCCATTGACGATCGCCGCGGTGCGCAGGCCGCGCAGTACCAGCAGGTGCACGGTCCACAGCAACAGGGACGATGCGGCAATGGCGGCCGGTGTATTGCCTTCGCCGAACACCGGCGCGAAGTGGCCGAGACCGCTGAAGATCAGTACGAAGAAACTGGCGTTGCCGAGTACCGAAGCGACCCAGTAGCCCCAGGCGGCGGAGAAACCGATGTAGTTGCCGAAGCCTTCGCGCGCATACGCATAGATGCCGGTGTCCAGGTCAGGGCGGCGATTGGCCAGGGCCTGGAACACGAAGGCAAGCATCAGCATGCCGGCACCGCTGACCGCCCAGCCGATCAGCGCGGCGGCCGGACCGGCGCTGCGCGCCACGTTCTGCGGCAGCGAGAAGATGCCGGCACCGACCATCGAGCCGACCACCAGCGCGGTCAGTGCGGCCAGGCCAAGGCGTTGGTTGGAAGAGGACATTACGTGCGCCGCAGGTATCGGGGTATCCATGATGGACGCTGTCGCGTGCGGAAAAAAGCAAAGGCCCGGGCGCGAGCCCGGGCCTTTGCAGGTAAAGCGGCAGCAGTATTACTTGAAGGTGTACTTGAAACCGACGGTGTAATAACGGCCCAGCGCACCGGAGAAGTGCATCGGGTTGTAGTTCACGCCGCCGTAGGTGGTCGGGTCGAGCGGGGCGATGCGGTCGAACACGTTCGCCACCGAGGCGTTGAGTTCGAACGAATCGTTGATGCTCCAGCGACCGGACAGGTCCATCGTGGTGAACGAAGAAATCTTCTTCACCGGCTCGCCATCGGCGTAGAAGGCCAGGTAGTCGCCGCCACGCTTGTCCTTGTTCTCCATCTTGCTGATGTAGTTGGCAACGGCGCTGACGCTCCACGGCCCCTGCTTCCAGGTGGTGCCGAAGTTCACCTTGTCCTTCGGCGTGCCGATGCAGTTGGTGACATCGCAGTTGCCGTGGGTACCCACGTAGTCAACCGTGTCGCCACCTTCGGTACGCTCGAACTTCAGGATGTGGCTCCACTGCAGGTCCAGCTCCAGCTGGCCCGGGCCGATATCGAAGGTCTGGCGGATATCGGTATCGATACCGCGCACGCGCGAGGAGCTGGCATTCACGTAGGCGGTGTTGACTGCCAGGATGGTGCCGCTGTTGGCCACGCCATTGAGATCGTTGCTGTCACGCAGGACGTTGCCGGCGAGGATCGCCGCCGAAGTGCTGCCCTGCACGATTTCGTTGGTGCGCTTGATCTGCCAGGCATCGACGGTCATCGAGGTGGACGAAGTCGGCTGCAGCACGATGCCGACCGAGTAGCTCTTGGACTCTTCCGGCTTCAGCAGCTTGTTCGGCTTGGTGATGATCGCCACCGAGTTTGCGCCGCACTCTGCCGCGTTGTTGCCGCTGATCTGGCAACGAATCGGGTCGACGGCGGTGGAGAAGGCCGCCAGGCCACCGTCACCGTTCTCGGCCGGGTTCGGCGCGCGGAAGCCTTCGGCGTAGCTGGCGCGCAGGGCGATCCAGTCGGCCGGGGTCCACTTCACGCCCAGCTTCGGCGTGGCCTTGCCTTCACCGCTTTCGTACTTGTCGTAGCGCATGGCGGCCGACAGTTCCAACTGCTCCAGCACCGGTGCGGACAGTTCGACGTAGCCTGCATACACGTTCTGGGTGCCGTCGTAGGCCGAATAGCCCAGGCCGATGATGTCGCCGGTGTCGGTGAAGGTCTGCGGGGTCAGGCTGTTGCTGGTCTTGCGCCATTCGGTGCCGAACGCCAGGCCCAGCGGGCCACCCTTCAGGTCCATCAGGCTGCGCGACATGGTGAAGTCGAACATGTCCAGGCTGGACTTGGCGCGTGCACTGATCATCGGCGAGATGAAGTCGTACAGCGCCTGCGAGTTCTGGCCGGCGTTGTCGCCGATGCGCCACACGCCACCGGCGCAGTTCGGGTTGGCCAGTGCGCAACGCACGTTGTCGTAGTTCAGGAAGCCGGTGCGCTTGTTGGTCAGGTCGGTGCCCGAATGCAGGTAGGCGGTGTCGTAGCTCCAGTCACCCCAGTTTCCCTTCACGCCAACCAGGAAGCGATTGAACTCGTTGGTGTTGTCGGTAACGCGCGGGCCGACGTCCCAGGCCGAGTAGCGCAGGCGCACCGGCGCACCGGTCGGGTTGTCCGGGTGGGTGGCACCGAGCGTGGTTGCGCCCGAGCCGCTGTTGGCGTTGACCGGGCCGCCGGGGTAACCCCAGCCGCCGGATACGCCGGACGGGGTGTTGCTGAAGATCGTCTGCTTCTTCGAGTAGCCGATCTCGGTGTAGACCTCGCCGCCTTCACCGAAGGCGAAGCTGGCGCGACCGAACACGTTGACGTACTTCTCTTCCGGGATCAGGTCGCGGTACTGCTGCGCCGGATCGAACAGGCAGCCGGCACCCTCGCGGCGTTGGACGCCGAGGCCCGGGCACGGAGCGGGAGCGCGTTTTGCGAGCTGTCCTTGGATCAGCAGGAAGGCCTCCTGACG
>NZ_JBFRFE010000598.1:0-2711 GCF_052114665.1 Stenotrophomonas sp. 2YAF22
GTCGGCAGCTGGCCCGGCARCACCGGCAGCTTGCCCTGCATGAAGTCGCGGAAGCTCTGCCCGCTGGCATTGTGGTAGATGCCATCGCGGTAGGAGAAATACATCGGCACGTCGAGCAGGTAGTCGACATAGCGCTCGTAACCGAAGCTGTCCTCGAACACGAAGTCGAGCATGCCGGTACGGTCGGCATCGGTATCGGTCCAGATGTGCGAGCGGTAGCTGAGGTAGCCGTTCGGCTTGCCTTCGGTGAAAGGCGAGTCGGCGAACAGTGCGGTGGCGATCGGCTGCAGCGCCAACGACACGCGGAACTTCTTCACCATGTCCGCTTCGCTGGCGTAATCCAGGTTCACCTGCACGGTGCAGGTGCGGGTCATCATGTCCAGGCCCAGCGAACCGACCTTGGGCATGTACGAGCGCATGATCTTGTAGCGGCCCTTGGGCATCCACGGCATTTCATCGCGCGTCCACTTCGGCTGGAAGCCCATGCCGAGGAAACCCAGCTGCAGTTCGCCGGCCACCTGCGCCACTTCATTGAGGTGGGTGCCGGTTTCCACGCAGGTCTGGTGAATGGTTTCCAGCGCCGCACCGGACAGCTCCAGCTGGCCCGCCGGCTCCAGGGTCACCGAGGCGCCATCACGCAGCAGGGCGATGGTGTTGCCGTTTTCCTGCACCGGCGTCCAGCCGAAGCGGACCAAGCCGTTGAGCAGGGCCTCGATGCCGCGCTCGCCATCGAAGGTCGGCGGACGCAGGTCATCCAGGCGGAACCCGAACTTCTCGTGCTCGGTACCGATGCGCCACTGCGAACGGGGCTTCTCGCCGGAGGCGATCTCCGCCACCAGTTGCGAGCGGTCGGTAATGGGCGTATCGGCGACGTGGCTGGGGCTCGACAAGGGGGTGGCTCGCTGGACGGTGGCAGGGGATGTGGGGCTGGGAGCCTTGCATCGCAAGGGCGCACTATAGCGTGGCGGCTCGTTACGTCATGCGACGGTGACGGGTTTCAGCATCCTACCGACACCCTCTTGACCCTCGTACACTCAGGGCCATGAGCCGCCATTCACGACATCCCGAGCTGCACCGTGCCGATCGCGTCGGCTGGCTGCGGGCCGCCGTACTGGGCGCCAACGATGGCATTGTCTCGGTCGCCGGCCTGGTGGTCGGCGTGGCCGCCAGCGGCGCCTCGGCCAGCACGATCCTGGCCACCGGCGTGGCCGGCACCGTGGCCGGAGCGATGTCGATGGCCGCCGGCGAGTATGTGTCGGTGCAGACCCAGGCCGATACCGAGAATGCCGATCTGGCGATGGAGAAACGCGAGCTGCACGAAGACCCGCACAGCGAACTGGACGAGCTGACCGCGATCTACCGCCACCGCGGCCTGGAGCCGGCGCTGGCGCGCCAGGTCGCCGTGCAGCTGACCGAGCACGACGCACTGGGCGCCCACGCACGCGACGAACTGGGCATCACCGAAGAGCTGCGTGCACGGCCGCTGCAGGCCGCACTGGCCTCGGCAGGCGCCTTCACCTGCGGCGCTGCCCTGCCGGTGCTGACCGCACTGCTGGCACCGGTACAGAACGTCGCCACCGCCACCACGGTAAGCACGCTGGCCGGCCTGTGCCTGACCGGCGCGATGGCGGCACGCGCCGGTGGCGCGTCACCGACGCGCGGCGCCCTGCGCGTGATGTTCTGGGGTGCGCTGGCGATGGCCGCTGCAGCGGCGGTCGGCCGCCTGCTGGGCGCGCACGTCGTATGACCGGCATGCCCCCCACCGCCATGGCACTGCTGGCGGAGATGGCCAGCCTGGCCGGCTGCGAACGCGCTGAAGGCTATGCCTGCATCACCGCCCGCCGCGAGCATGGCGCCAGTTCGGTGGAGATACCGCAGCCGCAGTTCGCGATCCTGCTGGAAGGCCGCAAGCAGGTGCGTACCGCACACCAGTCGCTGACCTTCGTCCCGGGCGACATCCTGCTGATCACCCAGCGTTGCCGCATCGATGTGGTCAACACACCGGACCCGCAGACCGGCCGCTACCTCAGCGCGATCGTGCCGCTGTGCACGGAAGTGCTGGCGGCTGCGCGCACGCTGTGGAGCGAAGCCTTGCCGACGGCCGGACCGGCGTTGGCACGGCAGGCGCTGAGCGATCACGCCACGGCGCTGCGCAGCTGGCGGCAGTCGTTGCAGGATGGCCGCTACAGCGAAGCACGGCTGGCGCTGGCCACGCTGGTGCTGGCGTGGTGCCGGCAGGGCCACGGCAACCTGCTGCTGCCGCACGCACCGACGCTGGGCGAACAGATCCGCGACCGCATCGCCGCGGAACCGGCACGCGACTGGCAGTCGCGCGACGTTGAAGCGCACTTCGCGCTGAGCGGTGCGACCCTGCGGCGGCGGTTGGCGGCCGAAGCCACCAGCCTGCGCCAGCTGCTGACCGAAGCGCGCCTGGCCCACGGCATGCAGCTGCTGTACACCACCGATCTGCCGCTGAAGACCGTGGCAGCGCGCGCGGGGTATCGCTCTGCAGCGAGCTTCAGCAAGCGCTTCGCCGAGCAGTACGGGCTGGCTCCTACAGATATTTGAGGGTTCTTCAGCAGGGCTGCGCCCTGCACCCGCAGAGGGTCTTCAAGCAACGGCAACAGCAAAGGCCAAAGCGGCATCCCGTGGGATGGCGGGGCACTGTGGGTTTGCGGGGACGCCGTGAATCCGTCCATGGAGGCTTGGTC
>NZ_JBFRFE010000599.1:0-2709 GCF_052114665.1 Stenotrophomonas sp. 2YAF22
CAGCGGCACCGGCCGGGCCACCACCGACCACCAGCACGTCGAAGACGTCCTTGGCGGCGATCTTCTCGGCATCGCGCTTGCTGGCGTTGGTGTCCAGCTTGGCCACGATCTGCTCCAGGGTCATGCGGCCCTGGTCGAACACCGCGCCGTTGAGGTAGACGGTCGGCACCGACATGATCTCGCGCTGCTCGACTTCCTCCTGGAACAGCGCGCCGTCGATGGCCACGTGCTGGATGCGCGGGTTGAGCACCGCGGCCAGGTTCAGCGCCTGCACCACGTCCGGGCAGTTCTGGCAGGACAGCGAGAAATAGGTTTCAAACCGGTAGTCGCCTTCCAGGTTCTGCACCTGCTCGATCAGCTCGGCAGTGGCCTTGGACGGATGCCCGCCGACCTGCAGCAGGGCCAGCACCAGCGAGGTGAATTCGTGGCCCATCGGCAGGCCGGCGAAGGTCAGGTGGATGTCCTGGCCCGGCGTGCCCAGGTCGAAGGACGGCACGCGACCCTGACCGTCGCGCAGCACCTGCAGCGAGATCTTGTCCGACAGGCTTTCCAGGGTCTGCAGCAGGTCCAGCATCTCCCGCGACTTGGCACCGTCGTCGGCATGCGCGGTGATCTGGATCGGGCGGGTCACGCGCTCCAGATAGGTCTTCAGCTGCGACTGCAGGTTGGCGTCCAACATGGTCTTCTCCTGGCTTCAGGCAAAACGGGGGCGTGGCACCGCTGTAGAAGGTAGCGGACCAGCAGGGGGTAGGGGTGAACCCAAGGCAGCAGAGACAGCTGTGGAAGGGGCTGGCGAGCGGCGGCTTGCGAGCTCGGCTGTCTTGGGTTCACCCCCACGCCGGCGATGTGGCCGGCACGGGGATGGGCGCGCCGCAGCGTGGGGCTGCGGCAGGCCGGTACTGCTTTAGATCTTGCCGACCAGGTCCAGCGACGGGGTCAGGGTCTTCTCGCCTTCCTTCCACTTGGCCGGGCAGACCTGGTTCGGGTTGGCGGCGGTGAACTGGGCAGCCTTCAGCTTGCGCAGGGTCTCGGAGACGTCACGGGCGATCTCGTTGGAGTGGATCTCCAGGGTCTTGATCACGCCTTCCGGGTTGATGATGAAGGTGCCGCGCAGGGCCAGGCCTTCTTCCTCGATGTGCACGCCGAAGGCGCGGGTCAGCTGGTGGGTCGGGTCGCCGACCAGCGGGAACTGGGCCTTGCCCACGGCCGGCGAGGTTTCGTGCCAGACCTTGTGCGAGAAGTGGGTGTCGGTGGTGACGATGTAGACCTCGGCGCCAGCCTTCTTGAACTCGGCGTAATGGTCAGCGGCGTCTTCGATCTCGGTCGGGCAGTTGAAGGTGAAGGCTGCCGGCATGAAGATCAGGACCGACCACTGGCCCTTCAGGGTGCTGTCGGAGACCTTGATGAACTCGCCATTCAGGTAAGCGTTGGCTTCGAACGGCTGGATCTGGGTGTTGATCAGGGACATCGTTTTTCCTCTGGGTGAAGGGGAGTGGGTGAATCGACAGGACCTAGGTTACTGGTTCCATTTCGATAAGGACAATGCATTGATTACATCCATTTGATAGATGCAGTCTATTGATGTGCGCTGAGCCGGCAATGAATCAGGCCACCTGCATCCTGCAACCCGCTGTATGACAAGGGAAATCATCAGCGGCTGCGGAAACCGGTCGATAGGTCTCTCATATCCCACCGCAGCGAATCCCGCCCCAGCGAACCTGAACGGTTTCCAGACTCTACAATTGCGGGCCCACCGCCCGCGCCAGTGCCTGCCATGCCCGCCGATTCCGAACCGTCCCTGCGCCAGGTCGTGGCCGACGCCAGCGGCCGCCTGGGTGGCGCCGAGGCCCGTCATGAAGCGGAGCTGCTGCTGCTGCATGTGCTGCAGCGACCGCGCAGCTGGTTGTTCGCGCACGCTACCGATCCACTGCCCGCCGCCGAGCAGGCCGCGTTCGAGGCCTTGCTGGACCGGCGCCTGGCTGGCGAACCGGTGGCCTACCTGACCGGCCGCCGTGGTTTCTGGACCCTCGATCTGGAAGTCGACCCGGCCACCCTGATTCCGCGGCCGGAAACCGAACTGCTGGTGGAGCTGGCGCTGGATCGCCTTCCGCCGGACCGCACGCTGCAGCTGGCCGACCTCGGTACCGGCAGCGGCGCCATCGCCCTGGCCCTGGCCAGCGAGCGGCCGCAAGCGCAGGTGCTGGCCACCGACGCCAGTGTCGCTGCACTGGCGGTGGCGGCCCGCAACGCCGCGCGCCACGAGCTGGGCAACGTGCGTTTTGCCGAAGGTGGTCACGACTGGTACGCGCCGCTGCACGGTGAACGCTTCGACCTGATCGCCAGCAATCCTCCCTATATCGCCAGCGACGACCCGCACCTGGAGCAGGGCGACCTGCGCTTCGAGCCGGCCACGGCACTGGCCTCGGGCGTTGATGGGCTGGATGACATCCGTCGCATCGTCGCCGGCGGCGGCGACTACCTGCAGCCCGGCGGCTGGCTGCTGATCGAGCACGGCTGGGACCAGGGCGATGCCATCGGCGCGCTGTTCGAGCAGGCCGGCTACATCGACGTGCAGACCGTGCAGGACCTGGAGCAGCGCGACCGGGTCACCCTGGGCCGGCGACCGGCCTAGAATGGGGGTTCTCCTGCCAAGGGCAGGGCACCACCACGGAGCTGCAAGCATGCGTACGCTGTACCCCGCCATCACCC
>NZ_JBFRFE010000600.1:0-2700 GCF_052114665.1 Stenotrophomonas sp. 2YAF22
GCGCTGCGCCGCGAAGGCGAGCATGTCAGCGCGCTCGACTTCCTGCGGGTCGGCGCGCTGGTGATGCCGCCCGCGCTGATCGGGGCGTTGCTGCTGCTCTGATCAGGGCGCGGGCGCAGTGCTGGCCTAGAACGCCACCTGCAGGCGGGTGTTGAAGGTGGTGCCTTCGTCCTTCCCTGGCCCGGTGCCGCTGCGGTTGTTCGTCTGCCAGCGGATGGCCTCGAACATCACGCGACTGAAATCGTTGAGGTACCAGTTCGTGCCCAGCGTCCACGCGTGGCCGGTACCGCCGCTGGGCAGTTCGGCGTAATCCACGTCTTCATAGCGTGCCTTCAGCTCCCAAGCGCCCCTGCCGCCGCGCGTGACCGGGTCGGCCACCTTCGCCCGGCCCCAGGTGCCGGCCTTGCCCGAATAGGCTGGCATGGCACCGGTCAGGAACCAGCCGGCCGAGACGGCCCAGGCCTGGTGGTCAAGGTCGTAGCGACCGCTGGCATCGGCGCCACGCAGGTTGCGCGTGCCCCACTCGCCCGTCGCCCAGGCCGGGCCGAAGAAGCCCGCCAGCTCCGCGCCATAGCCGGTGCTGCGCTCGGCGCCCAGCAGCGCGCCCGGGGTGATCTTGACCAGATCGTTGAAATGCCCGGCGATGGCCGAGCTGCGCACCACGCTGCTGGCGCCGGCGGCGATCTCCTCGTGGAAGGCCCATGCGCCCAGATGCACCGTCGCGGTGGAGCTCTCGATTGGGTTCCAGTGCACGCGCGTGGCCCAGGTCTGGCTGTCGTTGTCGGTGCCGGCGTTGTTGAGGTCATTGCCCGCCACCGAAAGGCTGGCGTGCCAGCCCTTGCCGTACACGCGCTCGGTAAGGCCGACACCGAACAGCCCGCGCTGCGGCAGCATCAAGGTGCCCACCACGTTGCGGTCCTGGAAGGGCGTGTTGGAGGTGCTGCTGGAGCCGTCGATGCCGCGATCGTTCAGGCGGTTGCCGACGGTGAGGTCTGCAGGCAGGCCGAACAGGCGGTGATCGACGGTGGCATAGACCGATTTCCAGGCCACGTCGTTGTCGGCGAAATCGCCTTCCACGGCCCAGCCGAGAATGCCGTAACGTCCTTCGGCGCCCAGGCGCACCGAACGGATTTCGGTGCCGGAGAGGTTGCGATCGTTCACCGCGGAGCGGTCGGTGCTGGAGGCATCAACAAACAGGCGACCGCGCGGCCGGAAGGTGACGTTGCCGTCGGCGCTGCTGAACTCCGGCGCGCCCTTCGACCAGGACACCTTGGGCTGTTTCGACTGGCCCGATTCCAGCGCGGCCACCCGGGTTTCCAGCGCAGCCGCAGCCGCAGGCGTTGCCGTCGCCGTTGCCGAAGATGGGGCTGCAGTGCCCTGCCCGCCCTCGACAGCGCGCAGGCGCGCCTCCAGCTGCTGGATCTGCACGGCCTGCTGCTGCACCAGTTGCGAGAGCTGGGCATGGCTCAGTGGCGCAGGCGGTGACGACGTGGACTGGGCGCCGGCATGGCCACTGGTCAACAGCAGGCCAAGCGCGACCGACAGCGCTGCCGGCGGCAGCACGGTGGAATGGTTCATGGTCTTTCTCTCCGGCCAGCCGGCCCCCTGGCCTGGCGCTGGCCTGTTGCGGTGGTGCGGGGGAAGATCGGGGAAGGAGGCGCGCGCCGCCGGATCAGCCCGGCGGCGCGGCAAGCGGGCTCAGGCGGCCGCGCTCAGCTGGTGGCCTGCGTCTGCGCGTTCGGGCGCCAGGTGATCATCTTGTTCTCGACCACATCCAGCAATGCGTCGATGACCAGCACGAAAGCGGCCAGGATGATGATGCCGGCGAACACGCCCACGGCATTGAAGTTGCCCTCGGCCTGGGCGATCAGGTAGCCCAGCCCTGCCGAGGCACCGAGGTACTCGCCGATGATCGCGCCGACCACGGCGAAACCGACCGAGGTGCGCAGCGAGGACAGGATCCAGCTGGCCGCCGCCGGGAAGTACACGTGGCGCAGCAGGTCGCTGCGGCCTGCGCCGAGGATGCGGGCGTTGGCCAGCACCACCGGGTTCACTTCGCGCACGCCCTGCATGGCGTTGAAGAAGGTGGTGAAGAACACCAGCGTGACCGCCAGCGCCACCTTCGACCACAGCCCCAGGCCCAGCCACAACACGAAGATCGGCGCCAGCACCACGCGCGGAATCGCATTGAAGCCCTTGATGAAGGGGTCCAGGATGCGTGCCGAACGGCGGCTCAGGCCGAGCCAAACGCCGCCTGCCACGCCCAGCCCGGTGCCGATGATGTAGCCCAGCGCGGTTTCGGTCAGGGTGATGTAGACGTGCTGGTAGAACGAGGTATCCGACAGCCAGGTCCAGGCCTGCTGCACGATCGCCGTTGGCGAGGGGAAGAAGAACGGATCGATCACGCCCAGCGCGATGCCGCCCTCCCAGCCGCCGAACACGGCGACCACCAGGGCCAGCTGGATGAATTTGTCAGTCTTGGCGTGCATAGCTCTTCTCCACTTCGCCGCGCAGGCAGGCCCAGATGTCGCGGTACAGGTCGGTGAATCGTTCGTCCAGCTTGATTTCGGCCACGTTGCGCGGCCGCTCCAGGTCCACGTCGAAGCTGCGCACGACGCGGCTGGCGGGGCCGGAGGACAGCACGACCACGCGGTCACCCAGCGCGATGGCCTCTTCCAGGTCATGGGTGATGAGGATCAC
>NZ_JBFRFE010000601.1:0-2700 GCF_052114665.1 Stenotrophomonas sp. 2YAF22
GCGTTTCGCCGCGCGCTGGTCCGAGCGTCGTGGCCATATGCAGCAGCATGCGGGTGGTGAAGAGAGCCCTTCCGGTGAAGCCTATTCCGGCCAGCAGGGCATGTTGCTGGAAGCCCTGCACGAACTGCTGCAGCAGACCCGCCACGTGCGCGAGGACGCAACCTCTGCGGCTCAGGTCGCGGTCGGCCAGCATCGTCCGTTGAGCCAGCGCGAAATGATGTCGGTGCTGTCGCTGCTGCAGGCCACGCCCAGCGCAACCCTGCGTGCGGCGATCGGCGAGGACGGCGAATCATTGGCGCAGCGGCTGAAGAGCGAAGTGTTGTCCAGCGCCACGCGGCTGGGTGTCGATCCGGGCCAGACCCGGCTGGACGCGCAGGACGAGGATGCCATCGACCTGGTCGGCATGCTGTTCGACGTGATGCTCGATGAGCGTGAACTGGAAGGCCGCTCGCGTGAGCTCATTGGCCGCCTGGTGGTTCCGTTCGTGAAGGTGGCGATGCTGGACCGCCGCATGTTCGTGCAGAAGACCCATCCGGCGCGCAAGCTGCTCAACTCGCTGGCCGAAGCTTGCGAGGGCAACACCGGGGAAAGCCAGGCCGAGCGCATGCTGATGGCCAAGGTGGAAGAGATCGTCGAGCGGTTGGTGGCCGAGTTCAACGAAAACCTGGCGATCTTCCTGACCCTGGAAGAAGAATTCCGCGATTTCCTGGTGCAGCACCGCCGTCGCGTGGAAATCGCCGAGCGCCGGGCCGCCGAGACCCAGCGCGGCCAGGAAAAGCTGGAGATGGCCCGTACCCGTGCCGGTGCCGAACYGGATCGCCGCATCGGCGATGCCACCCTGCCGTCGGCGATCGCCGAATTCCTGCGCCAGCCTTGGCAGCACCATCTGACCCTGGCGCTGCTGCGCGAGGGCGAGGAGGGGGCCTCGGTGGCCGAGGCGCTGACCCTGGCTGATGGCCTGCTTGAGGAAGTGGCCGAGGCCCGCCGGCAGATCGTCGGCAAGCCGTGGCTGCAGGCCTGGCAGCCGATGCTGGCCAAGGTGTTTGCCAGCGTCGGCGTGCATGGCGACGCAGCCACCGCAGCCATCGATGCGCTGCACGACACATTGCAGGGCATCGCCGAATCGCGACCGGAGCTGCAGCGCGCGTTGCCGGAGCTGCCGCAGGTGGTGCTGCCCGCGCCGCCGGCACCGGAAACGCCGGCAGTGGAACTGGGCGGTACCTTCAATACCGACGATTTCGACAACGCCGATGCCGATCGCTTCCGGCGGATGGAGATCGGCAACTGGCTGGACTTCGTCGACAAGGACGGCAAGGTGCAGGCGGGCAAGTTGTCCTGGATCAGCCCTATTTCCGCGCGCCTGCTGTTCGTCAACCGTCGTGGCGTGCGCTTCTGCGTGGCCTCGCCCGAGGAGCTGGCGGTGATGGTGCGGTTGGGTCGCTTGCGTCCCCACATCGACGATGGCGCCTTCGACAGCGCCATGCAGGGCGTGCTCGACCGCCTCGACCCGGGTGGTGCGACGCTGCACTGAGCCGCGTACGCCTGCTAGGATCGGACCCACTCACCGATCATCGGAATTCTGCATGGCCGTGGCGTTGCTGGGGATCAAGGAGACCGCGCCGGGCGAACGGCGCGTTGCGCTCACACCGGAGACGGCGCGCAAGCTCGCTGCGCTGGGCATCACTGTGTGGTACCAGCCCGGCGCGGGCCAGGCCGCTGGCTTCACCGATGCCGCTTACGACGACGCAGGTGCCCGCGCCTTCGACGCCGCCCGTTGGGCCGAGATCGACATCCTGCTGTGCGTGCAGGCGCCACCGGCCGAGGTGCTGGCCCAGCTCAAGCCGGGCGCCAGTGTGGTCGGCCTGCTGACCCCCGCGGCCGACCCGGCGTTGGCCGCATTGGCTTCGGATGACCGCCTGCACCTGTTCCCGCTGCAGCAGTTGCCGCGCACCACGCGCGCGCAGGCGATGGACGTACTCAGTTCGCAGGCCGGCATGGCCGGCTACAAGGCGGCATTGATCGCTGCCGAACGTGCGCCGCGCTTCTTCCCGATGCTGACCACTGCGGCCGGTACCGTGCGTCCAGCCAAGGTGCTGGTGATCGGCGCCGGTGTCGCCGGCCTGCAGGCCATTGCCACCTCGCGCCGCCTGGGTGCGCAGGTGGAGGGCTTTGACGTGCGCCCGGAAACCCGCGAACAGATCCAGTCGCTCGGTGCACGCTTCCTCGACCTGGGGGTGAGCGCGGCCGGCGAGGGCGGTTATGCGCGGGCGCTGACCGATGAGGAGCGTGCCGAACAGCAGCGCCGTCTTGGCGACCATCTGCGCAGCGTGGACGTGGTGATCTGCACTGCCGCGGTGCCGGGACGTCAGGCGCCGACGATCGTCACCGCCGCGATGGTCGAAGGCATGGCCGCCGGCAGCGTGATCGTCGATCTGGCCGCCGAGAGCGGTGGCAACTGCGCGCTGACCGAACCCGGCCAATGCATCGAGCACCAGGGCGTGACCATCGATGGCCCGCTGGGTCTGGCCAGCCGAGGTGCAACCCAGGCCAGCGAGATGTATGCGCGCAACCTGATGAACTTCGTCGCTCTGTTCGTACGTGATGGCCAGCTGGGCTTCGACTGGGAAGACGAGCTGCTGGCGAAAACGCGCTGGCAGGCGTGATCGGCATGGGGTCAGATCCCTTTGCCGCAGGCAAAGG
>NZ_JBFRFE010000602.1:0-2695 GCF_052114665.1 Stenotrophomonas sp. 2YAF22
GCATCATGCTGCGCGGGGCTTCGCTGTGGGAGCTGTGGCCGGACGCGCTGGCGCTGCTGGTGTTCATCGTGGCGATGATGACCCTGGCCATCCTGCGCTTCCGCAAACGCCTGGATTGAAGCACGCCGACCAACGGTCGGCATCCACCCCGGTAGGTGCCGACCGCTGGTCGGCACACCTCAATTCCTCGGTGGGTGCCGACCGTTGGTCGGCACACCTCAATCCCTCGGTGGGTGCCGACCGTTGGTCGGCACACCCTATTCCGTCACGACGCGCCCGCGCAGCGAGTTGGTCATCGCTTCCGTGATCACCACGTCCACGAACTGGCCGATCAGGCGCGGGTGCGCCGGGAAGTTCACCGAACGCATGTTCTCGGTCTTGCCGGTCAGTTCGTTCGGGTTCTTGCGCGAAGGGCCTTCCACCAGCACGGTCTGTACGCTGCCGACCATCTTTTCGGAGATCTGCGCGGCATGCGCGTTGATTCGTTCCTGCAGCCGCGACAGGCGCGCATGCTTTTCCGCGTCGCTGATCGTGTCTTCCAGGTCTGCAGCCGGCGTGCCCGGGCGACGCGAATAGATGAAGGAGAAGCTGTGGTCGAAGCCGATATCCTCGATCAGCTTCATGGTCTTCTCGAAATCAGCATCCGTCTCGCCGGGGAAACCGACGATGAAGTCCGAACTGATCGAGATGTCCGGGCGCACCGCACGCAGCTTGCGGATCTTCGATTTGAATTCCAGAGCGGTGTAACCGCGTTTCATCGCCGACAGCACGCGGTCGCTGCCAGCCTGCACCGGCAGGTGCAGGAAGTTGGCCAACTGCGGTACATCGCGGAACGCGTCGATCAACGAATCGCTGAACTCCAGCGGGTGCGAGGTGGTGAAGCGGATGCGACCGATGCCGTCGATCTCGGCGATGGTGCGGATCAGCAGGCCCAGGTCGGCGAGCTCGCCATCACCATAGGGGCCACGGTAGGCGTTGACGTTCTGGCCGAGCAGATTGATCTCGCGCACGCCCTGTGCCGCAAGTTGTGCCACTTCCACCACCACGTCTTCGAACGGGCGGCTGACTTCGGTGCCACGCGTGTAGGGCACCACGCAGAACGAACAGTACTTGGAGCAGCCCTCCATGATCGACACGAATGCCGATGCGCCATCAGCACGCGGTTCGGGCATGCGATCGAACTTCTCGATTTCCGGGAAGCTGATGTCCACCTGCGGGCGCTGCTGCTCGCGACGGGCGCGGATCAGTTCCGGCAGGCGATGCAGTGTCTGCGGGCCGAACACCAGGTCGACGAACGGCGCACGCTTGATGATCGCCTCGCCTTCCTGCGACGCCACGCAACCGCCAACGCCGATGATGACCTCGCGGCCCTGGTTCTTCAGGCTCTTCCAGATGCCCAGCTGGCTGAACACCTTCTCCTGCGCCTTTTCGCGGATCGAGCAGGTGTTGACCAGGATGACGTCGGCGTCTTCCGGGCGATCGGTCAGTTCCAGGCCATCGCTGGCGGCGAGCACGTCGGCCATCTTGGCCGAGTCGTACTCGTTCATCTGGCAACCGTGGGTCTTGATGTACAGCTTGCCTTTCACCTGGTCGGGCTTGCGCGGACCAGAGGGCAGGGCAACGAGCGGGGTACCGCCCGGCGTGGCGGGCGGAAAGACGTCTGGCGTCCCGGTCATGGCGCTTAATCCATTCGGGTGGCGGGAAAGGGGCGATTCTACCCGCATCCCGCCCCGCTCGCCCTGCGCTCGCGCGGCGCCATGGTCCCGCGCCACCCGCATCCCGCCCCGTTTGGTAGCGCCGGGCCGTGCCCGGCGAGTGCCCTTACGCCGCGATCAGCTCCGCATCGATCTGCCGCGAACGATCAAACGCGGTCATCGCGCTCATCCGTTCGATGTAGGCGGCCGTCGCCGGTGCTGGCTGCACCAGGCCGAACGCACTGGTCCAGGCCAGCGCATTGCCCCACAGCACGTCGGCCGCACTCATCACCTCGCCCAGCAGGTACGGTCCCTGCGCGAGCTGTGCTTCGATCACCTGCAGCACCGTATCGGCATCGTTGTAGGGCGACATCGCATGCGGCGGAGGATCGCGGCGCATCGCCCGGTCGATCATCGCCGGCTCGAAACAGGCGCCATAGAAGGCCATCCAGCGCAGGTAAGGGCCGCGCAGGGCGTCGCCGATCGGCGGCGCCAGCCCTGCTTCCGGGTACAGGTCGGCCAGGTACAGATAGATCGCCACCTGCTCGGTCACCAGGGCGCCGTTGTGGACGATGGCCGGCACCTTGCCCATCGGGTTGATCGCCAGGTAGGCCGGGGCCAGGTTGGCGCCAGCCTTCAGGTCCAGCACCTGCATGCGGTAGTCGGCGCCCAGCGCTTCGAGCAGGGCGACAGCGCCGCTCGAGCGTGAACGGGCGGCGTGGTAGAGGGTGATCTGGCGTGACGTCATGGCATTGCTCCCTGCAGGTGGTGGTGAAGTGGGGTCATGCTGGGGCACAATTGCGGACGACTTCTGTCCGCGATCTCTCATGCGCCATACCGCCCATCGCCTGCTTCGCCTGATTTCCCTGCTGCAGGCCCGCCGTCACTGGTCCGGCGCCGAGCTGGCCGAGCGCATGGGCGTGGACCGGCGCAGCATCCGCCGCGATGTCGAGCGCCTGCGCGAGCTGGGATACCCGGTGCAGGCCTCGGCAGGCGTAGGC
>NZ_JBFRFE010000603.1:0-2695 GCF_052114665.1 Stenotrophomonas sp. 2YAF22
GCTGTAGATGACGGCACGGCCCGGTCACAGATGGAACAATACAACGACGGCGTGACCAAACGCTTTGCCGAGTGGACGGGCGCCGGTTCTCGAATCTATGTGCTCCGCGACACTCCGCTCACGCTGCACCACAGCAGCCCGGATTGTGTCGCACTTAACCAGCAAAGTCCCACGGCGTGTGCCAACCCGCGCGCGGATGCCTTGCAGCCGGACCCTGTTGCGGTCGCAGCACGCGGCATGAGCAGCCCCGCCGTCAAGGTACTCGACCTCTCCGACCAGTTCTGCGACGACCACACCTGCCACGCAGTCATCGGCGGGTTGCAGGTCTACTACGACACGGATCACGCATCCCGAAGCTACATGCACTCCTTGGTGCCTGTGCTGGCTCAGCGGTTCAACGACGCCCAGCAGTAGGCTTCGCAGGCTCTCCAAGGTGCGTGCGGAAAGGAATTCCCGGACGAGTTCATGGGGCCGTCCCGACGGCACTGGTCAGGAGAATAGCGCTGCTTGAAGCGTGAGCCATTTCGTGCGTGAAAAACTAAGGCACGTCGACGTCGGTTTTTCTGCCGCATTTTCCGGTCTTGCCGAGGGCAGCGAGTCTGTCTTGGCATGTTTGAGCCGGTCCCTTGGAGCCTTTGAGGGTGATAACTTCGGCATGGTTGACGATACGGTCGATCACTGCCGAGGCGACGACCTGGCCACTGGAGACGTCTCCCCAATCCATCTAGAGGAGACACAGTGATACGCCGGGCGTCGCCGGGACCGGCGCCTGTGGCGGGACGATTCGGTTGCCCTCGCCTGATCGATCGTTCTTTGCATCTGCGATCGATCAGGTCCGGCCGGTTGCCGGCCTCATCGATATTGCTTGCCGCCAGCGCTGCGGCTTCCGCCTCGAATACGGCACGCGCCGCGGTCAGGTCGAAGGCGCTGATATCGGGCAGCCCGCCGGCAGCCTGGGCCGGGCGCGGCTTCACATAGACGCCCGAACCGATACGGATCGCGATCCAGCCCTGCGCTTCCAGGGCGATTTCCGCCTCACGGATGGTGACCCGGCTGACGCCGAAGCGTTCGGCAAGTTCACGTTCGCCCGGCAGGCGCGAACCCGACGGATATTCGCCATCCTCGATCAGCTTGCGGAGCTTGGCGGCGATGGTCTGGTAGAGACGGTTGGCGGACATGCGGCTGACCCTTGGCGGTTCCCTCCGGGCCCGTCCCCGGCCACCGGGCACGGTGCGGGTCCGGTTGGAGCGACGGCGCGACCATTGGCCGCGCCGCCCTGTTCAGAACTTGTATCGTACACCGAAATACGCGCGCCGCCCGTAGCTCACCACCTCGCGGAAATTCCCGTAAAGCGGCTGGTACGCCACGCGTGGCTCGTCGGTCAGGTTCATCAGTTCCAGCGACAGCGACAGCTGCTTGTTCACCCGGTAACGCAGGCGCAGGTCGACGCTGGTGTTGTCATCGTAGTAGCGGTTCTGCTGCGCCGTGTTGCCGGTGAAGTCCTGGTAATAGTGCGAACGGAACTTGCCGATGGCCTGGATGTTGAAGCGGCCCACATCCCAGTAGAGGGAACCGGACAGCACATGCCGCGAGAAGCCGCTCAGGCCGGCCGGCGGAACGATGGCCGGAATGATCGATCCATCGGCGGCCAACTGCTCGCCCAACCGCGAATCCTGCGTCTGGTAGTCGGCGTCGGCATAGTTGTAGCTGACCTTGAAGCCGAGGCCATCGAACGGCTTGGGCAGGTACGAGAACCGGTGGGTGGCACTGAGCTCGATACCGGTCAGGGTGCTGTCTTCATCGGTGGTCACCTGCTGGCGCACCGGCACGGTCACCGTCTGTCCGTTGAGGGTGTAGGTCTCCGGCACCAGCGCGGTGGCGGTGCCACCGTTGAACTGCTTCCAGTACACCGCACCGGCCAGCAGCGTATCCGGGTTCGCATACCACTCAAGCGAGACATCGCCGTTCCAGGACATCAGCGGCTGTGCAGCCGGATTGCCGCTGGCACTGATGTCGTCCAGCGCGTCGGCCAGGCCGGTATAGGTGGCATCGCTGCTGACATTGATGGTTCGCCCGGCACCGAGTGCGGCGATGTCCGGGCGTGACATCGCCCGGTACGCGCCCACCCGCAGCAACAGGTCCGGCTTCAGCTCGAACGCGGCATTCAGGCTTGGCAGCAGCTTGTCGTTGCCCGCCTTGAACACCTGGGTGGTGAAATCACCAGTGGGTTGCAGGCGGATCGTGCCGTCGCCGTTGTCGATGACCGCCAGGTCGGTGCGCACGCCTTCCGAACGCACGTCGGTCTTGACCCAGCGCAGGCCGACATTGCCGGTGACCGGCAGGCCGAACAGCGTGCTGCTGAATTCACCCATCAGGTACAGCGCGCGGGTTTTCTCGGTCACATCGACGTTGTTCGGGTCCTGGAAGTCCGGGTCCAGGCCACTGTCGCTGGTGCCGCGGAAGGACGCGTAGAGGCAGCTGGGATCGAAGTACGCCCACGAGGAGATCGTATTGCCGCTGGCCGCATCCATGAAGTCGTCCTGCGGGAACGGTGCACGGCAGGCACGGTTGGCGGCAATGATCTTCGCCTTGTCGGCCGCTACGCGCTGGTCGTAGTCGGTCACCAGGGTGTTGTCGCGCAGGCGGTAGTCGGCCTGGCTGGCGCGCACGCCGCCCTTGATGCGGGTGAAGAAAC
>NZ_JBFRFE010000604.1:0-2672 GCF_052114665.1 Stenotrophomonas sp. 2YAF22
GCCGACGTCGACCCCAGCCATCCCCTGGCGTTCGGCGTGCCGCGCCGACAGCTGGCGATCAACAAGGAGAACACGGTCATCCTGCAGCCGAGCACGAACGGGTTTTCCACGGTGGTGCGGATCGACGACACGCCGCGGGTGAACGGGTATCTGTCCGAGCGCAACCGCAGTCGCGTGGCTGGCAGTGCGTGGCTGCTGGTGTCGGCGCAGGGGCAGGGCAACGTGATCCTGTTTGCGGATGATCCGGCGCATCGCAAGTACTGGCATGGCACCGACCGGTTGCTGATCAATGCGATCTTCTTCGGGAATCTGGTGAATCCGGCGAAAGCGCGGGGTTGAGGCATTACGCGCTTCGATTGATGCGTGTGGGGGAGGCCGGGCGGGCTGCGCAGGACACGCTGTAAATACATCCATGTAAGCTCGATCGGCGCATCCATGCGCCTCACGGTCCTGCGCAGCCCGCCCGGCCTCCCCTCGATGGTTTCCTGCGAGCGCGGACACATCAAACCCAAGGCGGGAGCAAGGGCGAAAGCAAAAGCAAAAGCTGGAATTCCGGCTTTTGCTTTTGTCTTTGAATTTGATCCTTCTTCTCCTGGCTACCCGGCGGTACAAGAAGGCGCTGGTGATGATTGAAGCGGATGGGCGTAGGGGCAGCGCAAAACCGTGAGGCGCATGGATGCGCCGATCGAGCCCCCATGGATGGGTTTACGGCGTGTTTTGCGCTGCCCCTACGCCCATCCGCCCTCGACGCAACCCACCGCCAGCTTTCAAACCATCCGGTAGCCCGCAACAAAAAAGGGACGACGCGTAAGCGTCGTCCCCCGATAAGCAGCCCCCGCGCAGCGGGAGACGCCATCCCTGTCAGCTGGGATCAGCTGGCGCGACCGCCACCGCCACCCTGGCCGCGGCCACGGCCGCCACCCGCGTTGGCACCGCCACCGCGACGCTGGCCCTGACCGGCACCTGCGCCTGCGCGCTGCTGGCCGTTGCCACCGCCTTCGCGGCGGCCACCGCCGGCCTTCTTAGGGCCTGCATGGGCATGACGCGGCGCATCGCCGTGCGGACGGCGCGCATGGGTCTTGCGCGGCACGCGCTCGCCGGTATCGGCCTCGGCCTTGCCCGGAGCACTGTTGCCCCAGCGGATCGGCGTCTGCAGCTCGAAGCCCGGCACATCGCGGATGTCCATGTCGCGGCCGAGCAGGCGCACGATCGCGCGCAGCAGCTTCACTTCATCCTGCGCAACCAGCGAAATGGCTTCGCCGGTTGCACCGTTGCGGCCGGTACGGCCAATGCGGTGCACGTAATCTTCGGCCACCATCGGCAGATCGAAGTTGATCACCTTCGGCAGCTCGTTGATGTCGATACCGCGCGCGGCGATGTCGGTGGCCACCAGCACGGTGACACGGCCAGCCTTGAAGTCGCCGAGCGCACGCAGGCGCTGGCCCTGGCTCTTGTTGCCGTGGATCGCCGCGGTCTTGATGCCGGACTTTTCCAGGAACGCGGCCAGCTTGTCGCTGCCGTGCTTGGTGCGGGCAAAGACCAGGGTCTGCTCGCGGCTGTCCTGCGCCAACAGGTGCAGCAGCAGGTCGCGCTTGCGGCTGGCATCGACCGGATGCACCTTGTGGGTGATGGTCTCGGCGACGGTGTTCTTCGGCGTGACCTGAATCTGTTCCGGGTTGCGCATGAACTCCAGCGCCAACTGCCGGATGTTGTCCTCGAAGGTGGCCGAGAACAGCAGGGTCTGGCGATTCTGCTTGGGCAGCTTGGCCAGGATGCGCTTGATCGAGGGCAGGAAGCCCATGTCCAGCATGCGGTCGGCTTCGTCCAGCACCAGCAGTTCAATGCCGGACAGGTCGATGCTGCGACGCTCCAGGTGGTCGATCAGGCGGCCCGGGCAGGCCACCAGCAGGTCCACGCCGCGACGCAGGATGTCGAGCTGGTTGCCCATGCCGACACCGCCGTAGATGCAGGCGCTGGGGATGCGCAGGTACTTGCTGTAACCGCGCAGGCTGTCATGCACCTGGGTGGCCAGTTCGCGGGTCGGTGCCAGGATCAGCGCGCGCGGCTTGCGCGGGCCGGTGCGCACTTCCTGTGAAGCGGTGCCCAGGTGCTGCAGCAGCGGCAGGCCGAACGCGGCGGTCTTGCCGGTGCCGGTCTGTGCGCCGGCCAGCAGGTCGCGACCGGCCAGCACCAGCGGGATCGCCTGCTGCTGGATCGGGGTCGGGGTTTCGTAGCCCTGCTCGGCGAGCGCACGCAGCAGGAAGGGCGCAAGGCCCAGGGATTCAAAAGACATCGAGATTGCTCCAAGTACAGTTAACGCCTGTCCGAACGGACAGACGGGGGCAGATCAAACTGATCGGCTGACTCGGAGCGTTCCCGTGAACCGCGCTGCGAGAATTGGGTGCAGCCGGCGCGAAGCGCAGGCTGGAATGCGTGACGAACGGCGTCGGAGTGGGGGCGGGCGATGGGGCGAACCCCGGTCGCCGGCGATCCCGGAGGGAAACGGACGGCCGCTGCAGACCCGCATAGTCTAGCGGAAGGATGAGACCTGACGCAAAACAGGCTGTTCAGGTTGGGGGTTCGGCAGGGCTGCGCCCTGCACCCGCCGAAGCGGTAGTGCCGGCCGCTGGCCGGCAACCTCAACAGCAACAGCAACAGCAACAGCAACAGCA
>NZ_JBFRFE010000605.1:0-2654 GCF_052114665.1 Stenotrophomonas sp. 2YAF22
GTCCGAAGATTTCTTCCCGGACAATCGTCATGTCGTCGCGGCAGTCGGAGAACACCGTCGGCAGCACGTAGGCGCCGTCGGCCAGGGCACCGTCGGTGGCACGACCGCCGCCGGTCAGCAGGCGCGCGCCTTCGCTCTTGCCGCTTTCGATGAAGCGCAGCACGTTTTCCATGTGCGGGAAGCTCGTCAGCGGGCCGAAGTTGGTCTCGGCGGCCATCGGGTCGCCGATGCGGATGCGCTTGACGCGCTCGATCACCGCGGCTTCGAACGCGGCCAGCATGCTGCGCGGCACGAACACGCGGGTGCCGTTGGTGCAGACCTGGCCGGAGCTGAAGAAGTTGGCCATCACCGCGATGTCGGCGGCACGGTCCAGATCGGCGTCGTCACAGATCACCAGCGGCGACTTGCCGCCCAGTTCCATCGTCACTTCCTTCAGCGACGAGGACGCGGCGCTGGCCATGACCTTCTTGCCGGTGGCCACGCCGCCGGTGAAGGAGATCTTCTCGATCACCGGGTGCTCGGTCAGCCAGTTGCCGATCTCGCGGCCCGGGCCCTGCACGACGTTGAACACGCCGTCCGGCACGCCAGCCTCGGTGTAGATCTCGGCCAGCTTGATCGCGGTCAGCGGGGTCACTTCAGACGGCTTGAAGACCATCGCGTTGCCGGCGGCCAGCGCCGGGGCCGACTTCCACATGGCGATCTGGATCGGGTAGTTCCAGGCGCCGATGCCGGCGACCACGCCCAGCGGCTCGCGGCGGGTGTAGAAGAAGCTCGATTCGCGCAGCGGCAGCTGGATGCCTTCGATGGCGGTGGCCAGGCCGGCGTAGTACTCCAGCACGTCGGCGCCGGTGACGATGTCCACCGTGGTGGTTTCGGCCAGCGCCTTGCCGGTATCCAGGGTTTCCAGGTGGGCCAGCTCGTCATTGCGCTCGCGCAGGATCTCGACGGCRCGGCGCAGGATGCGCGAGCGCTCCATCGCGGTCATCGCTGCCCACACCTTCTGGCCTTCGCTCGCGCTTTCAACCGCGCGCTCGACATCGGCCTGGCTGGCGATCTGTACGTCGGCAAGCACCTGGCCAGTGGCCGGGTTGATGGTCTGGAAGGTCTTGCCACTGGTGGCGTCGACGCGGCGGCCGTGGATGTAGAGCTGTTGCACGGGCAGGGTGGTCATCGGCGTACTCCTGGAAGGGGTGGGGCGGGGGCCTGGCGCGCTCAGGGCGCGTTGGCCTGCAATTGGAAATCGATGTAGCCGTAGGCGATGCRGCGGGCCTTGTCGGCGTTGAAGTCACCACCGACCAGGCTGCCGCGCAGCCACAGGCCGTCGATCATCGCGGCCAGTCCGCGTGCGGACAGGCGTGCCTGCGCATGCGGCAACTGGCGGTTGAACTGGTGGCAGAGGTTGGAGAACAGTCGCTGGTCGTTGGCGCGCTGCAGCCGGGTCAGTTCCGGCTGGTGCATGCTCGCGGCCCAGAACGTCAGCCATACACGCATGGCGGTCCCGTTGGTCTGGCTGTCGTCGAAGTTGCCATCGACGATGGCGCGAAGCTGTGAACGTGCGTCATCCGGCGCGGCGTCGCGATAGCGGGCGACGGCGGCCTTCAGCTCGCGCAGGATCTGCCGCATCGCCGCATTGAGCAGGCCGTCCTTGTCGCCGAAGTAGTGGGCGACGATGCCGCTGGACAGGCCGGCCTTCTTTGCGATGGTGGCGACAGTGGCATCGGCCATGCCGATCTCGTCGATGGTCTGGAAAGTGGCCCGGATCAACTGCTCGCGGCGGACCGGTTCCACGCCTTTCTTCGGCATTGTCTCTCCACGGATTGCGACCCGGACTGCCGGGCTGGTGAAGATCATACTTTTTATTGATTGAACGTTCAATCAATAAACCCTACGATGCCGGTCGCGCCCCCACGCCATGGGCCCGGTTTCCGGTCCGGCCCCGCCCATGTGCCCCCTTGGACTGATGAGACGACCCCATGTCTTCCCTGGCTCATCCCAAGCGCTCGCCCCTGCGCTTGAACCGTTTCGTGTTCTTCAGTTCGTCGGTCTCCATCGGCATCCTCGGTGCGTTGACCGTCTTTTTCCCGGAGGCCAGCGAGCACTGGCTGCAATGGGCGCAGGCCGAGGTCTCGGCGGCGTTCGGCTGGTGGTACATGCTGCTGATCGTGGCCTGCCTGGGTTTCGTGCTGTGGCTGGCGTTCTCGCCATATGGGCGCATCCGCCTGGGCCATAACGAGGAATCGCCGGCCTTCGGCTACGTGGCCTGGGTGTCGATGCTGTTCTCGGCCGGCATCGGCATCGCGCTGCTGTACTACGGCGCCTACGAGCCGCTCGATCATTTCCTCAACCCGCCCGGGCAGCCCGGCGGTACGGTCGCTGCCGGCCGCGAAGCGATGGTGCTGACCTTCCTGCACTGGGGCCTGCATGGCTGGGCGCTGTACGCGCTGGTCGGCGTGGCGCTGGGCTACTTCGCCTACCGCCGCAACCTGCCGCTGGCCCTGCGTTCGGCGCTGTACCCGATCTTCGGCGAGCGTATCCATGGCCGCATCGGTGACATGGTGGATGGCTTCGGCATCCTCGCGACGCTGATCTCGATGGTCACCAACCTCGGCATCGGTGCGCTGGTGGTGCAGTCCGGCCTGGTCTACCTGTTCCAC
>NZ_JBFRFE010000606.1:0-2649 GCF_052114665.1 Stenotrophomonas sp. 2YAF22
CTGGTGGTGATCGGATTTCCCTGCAACCAGTTCGGTGCGCAGGAGCCGGGCGATGCTGCGCAGATCCGCCAGTTCTGTTCGATTGATTACCCGGTCAGCTTCCCGCTGTCGCAGAAGATCGAGGTCAACGGCGAGGGTGCCGACCCGCTGTGGGCATGGCTGTCGCACCAGAAGCGCGGGCTGCTGGGCATCGCCCGCATCAAGTGGAACTTCAGCAAGTTCCTGGTCGATCGCCAGGGCCAGGTGGTGGATCGCTATGCGCCGACCACCAAGCCGGAGCAGCTGCGCGGCGGCATCGAAGCGCTGCTCTGAAGGTAGTGCCGGCCGCTGGCCGGCAACCCCGTGGTTGCAGCAGAACCGGCCAATGGCCGGCACTACCGTTGCAGCTTATTTCTCGACGAACGCGCGCTCGAACACGTAGTGGCCGGGCGTACCGATGCGCGGCGAGGTCTGGAAACCGCGGCTGTCCAGTACGGTGCGCAGGTCGGCCAGCATCTGCGGGCTGCCGCAGATCATCGCGCGGTCGTTTTCCGGGCTCAGCTCGGGCAGGCCGAGCGTGCGCTGCATCTCGCCGCTTTCCATCAGCGAGGTCAGGCGGCCCTGGTTCGGGAACGCCTCGCGGGTCACGGCCGGGTAGTACAGCAGCTTGTCGCCGACCATTTCGCCCAGGAACTCATGCTCGCGCAGTTCCTTCTCGAAATAATCGCGATAGGCCAGGTCCTTTTCGTAGCGCACACCGTGGCACAGGATCACCTTGTCGAAGCGCTCGTAGGTCTCCGGGTCCTTGATCACCGACAGCCACGGCGCCAGGCCGGTGCCGGTGCCCAGCAGGTACAGGTGCTTGCCCGGGTGCAGGTCGCTGATCAGCAGGGTGCCGGTGGGCTTCTTGCCGACCAGCACCTTGTCGCCCGGCTTGATGTGCTGCAGGCGCGAGGTCAGCGGGCCGTCCTGCACCTTGATGCTGAAGAATTCCAGCTGTTCTTCCCAGTTGGCGCTGGCGATGGAGTACGCGCGCAGCAGCGGCCGCGCATCGGTCTCCAGGCCGATCATCACGAACTGGCCGTTCTCGAAGCGGAAACCGCTGTCACGGGTGAGGGTGAAGCTGAAGTAGGCGTCGGTCCAGTGGCGGACCTCAAGCACCGTTTCGGCGCCGAAAGCGGAGGACATGGGCGTATCTATCGGAAGTCGTCGGGACAATTCTATCTCAAATGAGACAGGTTCTCATTAGGCGGAACGAGAGGCGTTCTCAGCGATAACCGGCCGCCTGCAGTTCGAACAGCTCGGCATAGCGACCGCCCTGTGCCATCAGCTGCTCATGCGTGCCGCTGGCTTCGATCCGGCCATCGGCCAGTACAAGGATGCGGTCGGCCATGCGCACGGATGAGAAGCGGTGGGAAATCAGCACCGCAGTGCGATTATCCGCCAACTCCCTGAACCGCTGGAACACTTCGAACTCGGCACGGGCGTCCAGCGCCGCGGTGGGTTCATCCAGGATCATCACCTGTGCATCGCGCATCCACGCCCGGGCGATGGCGATCTTCTGCCACTGGCCACCGGACAGGTCCACGCCCTGCTTGAAGCGGCGGCCGATCTGCTGGTCGTAGCCGCCGGGCAGGGCAGCGATCACTTCCTCGGCCATGCCGCGGCGGGCGGCATCGGAGATCCGCGCGCGGTCGTCCATCGCTTCAACCTGGCCGACACCGATGTTCTCGCCGGCACTGAGGTTGTAGCGCACGAAATCCTGGAAGATCACGCCCAGATTGGCGCGCAGGTCGTCCAGGTCGTAGTCGCGCAGGTCGCGCCCATCCAGCAGGATGCGGCCTTCGTCCGGTTCGTACAGGCGTGCCAGCAGCTTGACCAGGGTGGTCTTGCCCGCGCCGTTCTCGCCGACCAGCGCCAGTACTTCGCCCGCGTGCAGGTGGAAATCCAGGTGGCGCACGGCCCATTGCTCGGCATCGGGGTAGCGGAAGCCCACGTCCTCGAACACGAAGCCCTCGCGGATCGGCTGCGGCACGCGCACCGCGTCCTTTCGCGAATGGATTTCCGGTTCGATCTGGAAGAACGAATACAGGTCGTCCAGGTACAGCGCCTGGCTGGCGACCTGCGAGAACCCGATCAGCAGGCCTTCCAGCAACTGGCGCAGGCGCAGGAAGCTGCCGGCGAGGAAGGTCAGATCGCCGATCGAGAAATCGCCGCGCACCGTGCGCCAGGCGATATAGGCATACGCGGTGTAGTAGCCCAGCGTACCCAGCGCGGCCAGCAGCGTGCCCCAGAACGCACGCCGCCGGGCGAGCGCGCGGTTTGCCAGGAACAGCGCCGCCGACAAGCTGCGGTAACGGTCGACCAGGAACCGGTGCAGGTTGAAGATCTTCACTTCCTTCGCTGTTTCCACGCTGGCGCCGAGCTGGCGCAGGTAGTCCAGCTGGCGGCGCTCCGGCGTCCACAGGAAGTTGAGGCTGTATCCGGCCGCATTGAAGTGCGACTCGCCGATGAACGCCGGCACTAGCGCCAGCGCCAGCAGCAGGATCAGCCACGGCGCATAGACCAGCAGGCCGACGGCCAGGCTGGCGACGGTGATCGCATCCTGCACCTGGCCGAACAGCTGGCTCATCAGGTTCATCCGGCCCATGGTCTGGCGCCGCGCACGGT
>NZ_JBFRFE010000607.1:0-2648 GCF_052114665.1 Stenotrophomonas sp. 2YAF22
CCGCCGCCTCGCAGGAACAGTCGGCCGGCATCGAGCAGGTCAACCAGACCGTGGTGCAGATGGACGAAACCACCCAGCAGAACGCCGCGCTGGTGGAAGAAGCCACCGCCGCAGCGCGGGCGATGGAAGACCAGGCCGCGCAGCTGGGCGAGGCCGTCGCACGCTTCCGCCTGGCCGCACCGAGCGCGGGCAATGCGATACCGCGCGCAGCCATGGCCGTGGCCAGCAGTGCTCCGCGCAAGGCGGCGCCCGCATCCATCGCCGCACCTGCGCGCGTGCGCAAGCCCGTTGCGCAGCCGGCCCTGGCCGGCGACGGCGACTGGCAGGAGTTCTGATCGCAGCATCGGGGTGGCCGCGCGCCACCCCGTCAGCGGAAAGGCAGCGCCGGGCCACGCCCGGCCCGGGCACCACGCTTGCCCGACCGCCGCRGGCATGGCACAACGGAGCAACCGAGTGCGTTCGGTGCTACATAAATCCGCAACGCAGCCGATACCTCTTTCGAGCCACGCGCCCACACGCGTCGGCGCCCGCCCCTGACCACAGATTCCATGTCCGACGGCCACGACACTGCACTGCCCGAAGTCCATGCGGCCGATGCCGCGGACGATCGCTTTCTGGTCCGCAACCCCCGCCAGGTGCGGCAGCTGCTGCGCTCACTGATCGAGCAGCGATCACTGATCAACGCCCATATCGACGGCCGCGATCGCTCCTTCCCCACCGCCCTGTTGGACCTGGACGAGGACGATGACGTGCTGCTGCTCGATGGCAGCCCGCAGGAAGCCTCCAACCGCGCCGCAGAACAGGCCGACCACCTGCTCTGCTTCGCCCAGCTGGAACGAGTGATGGTGCGTTTCCGCCTGCACGAACTGCAACGCGTGGACAACGAAGGCCACGTCRCCTTCCGGGCACCGTTCCCCGAGGAGCTGGTGCATCTGCAGCGACGCGAACTGTACCGGCTGGAGACCCCCATCACCGATTCACCGCACCTGCTGCTGCCGCCGGGCGAGGCCCAGGCCGAAGCGCTGTCGATGCGGGTGGTGGACATCAGTGGCGGCGGCCTGGCGGTGACCGTGCCCGTAGATTGCGCGATCTTCGGCCTGCAACAGCGCTACCGCGCGCAGCTGTCGATGCCCGATGGCCCAGACCTGCAGATCGAACTGGTGGTCTGCAACCTGCTGCCGCAACGCCTGCCCAACGGCACCGAGGTCAAGCGCGTCGGCATGCGCTTCGACGACCTGCCGCGCGGTGGCGACAGCGCCATCCAGCGCTACATCTTCCGCATCGACCGCCAGCGCAAGGCACGCCGCAACGGCGAGCTCTGACATCCCCACGGCGGGTAGTGCCGGCCGCTGGCCGGCAACCTCGAAACCGCGTGGATACCGGTGCCAGTAGATCCACGCCATGCGTGGATGCATGCCTCCCCGGTAGATCCACGCCATGCGTGGATGCAGGAGCTGCCGGCCAGCGGCCGGCACTACCAGATGCCTAAAGTCCCCCACCCAGGGGCCGATATCGAGCCTGACACCGGCACTTCCGGCAGAACCAGGACCCCTCGATGAACGACAAGAACAGCTCCGCCGCCGGCGCCGATGGCGAATTCCTCAGCTTCACCCTCGGCGCCGAGCACTACGGCGTGGACATCCTCAAGGTGCAGGAAATCCGCGGCTACGACGCCGTCACCCGCGTCCCCGACGCGCCGGATTACATCAAGGGTGTCATCAACCTGCGCGGCACCATCGTGCCAGTGATCGACCTGCGCCTGAAGCTGCGCCTGGAAGACGCCCGCTACGACGCCTTCACCGTGATGATCGTGCTCAACGTGGAAGACCGCGTGGTCGGCATCGTGGTCGACAGCGTCTCCGACGTCATCCCGCTGTCGGCCGAGCAGATCCGCCCGACCCCGGAATTCGGCGCCGCCGTCGACACCCGCTTCATCTCCGGCATCGGCACCCACGACGATCGCATGCTGATCCTGCTGGACATCGAAACCCTGCTGGACAGCGCCGACATGGGCCAGACCAACGTCGTCGAAGACGCTGCCGCCTGAACAAACGGACCTTCTTCACGTTTCTGTTRCGCAGCCCTTCAGTTCCCCTCATCCACGCCGATAGGGGGAAAGAAGCCGGTCGCGCAGGAACGCGCCAAGGCCGGATCCACCATCACCATCCCCGGAGAATCACCCCGATGAAGTCCCTGCTTGCGTTCGTTTCGGCTGCCGTCCTGGCCACCACCGCTTCCTCCGCCTTCGCGCAGTCGGCCGAGATGATTCCGCCGGAGATGGCACCGCGCGCCGTCGGCAAGGACGGCATGGTCTGCGGCAAGGTCGAAAAGGCCCGCTTCGCAGAAGGTTCCGAAGGCCAGCCGACCTTCCTGTACATGGGCGGCGCCTTCCCGCGCCACACCTTCTCGGCACGCATCGCCGGCGAGAACCGCGGCAAGTTCTCCTTCCCGCTGGAAACCCTGGAAGGCAAGACCGTATGCGTGATCGGCAAGATCCAGCGCGACGCCTCGCGCGCGGAAATCGAAGTCAGCTCGCCGTCCAGCCTGAAGCTGGCCAACATCAAGTAATCCGCTGTCCGTCAGACCGCGCCGGCCAGCGTGCCGGCGTGGCTGTTGCAACCGGGCCCCGCGCCCGGCCGCGTCTGCCT
>NZ_JBFRFE010000608.1:0-2641 GCF_052114665.1 Stenotrophomonas sp. 2YAF22
GGATGGCGCCATCGAGGGATGGCGCCATCGAGCCCCCATGGATGGGTTTACGGCGTGTCCTGCCTACCCAYRCCGCCCCGCCATCCCACGGAATGCACGCTGTTGCTGTTGCTGTTGCTGTTGCTGCTGAGGTTGCCGGCCAGCGGCCGGCACTACCGCAGGTGCAGGGCGCAGCCCTGCTCGACCAACCTCACACCGTGATGGTCTGGGTCAGCGATTCCCAGGTCGGCGGCACCGGCCAGGACGCGGCCTGGTTGCCATCCAGCACCCGCCGCAGGTCGCGCGGATCAATCTGCGGGGCCAGCACATGCACCAGCTCCAGCGCGTAGTCGCGCAGCACCCGGTCGCGCGGCAGCACCGCCCAGGCGACGCACTCGGTGATCGGCGCCGGCGCCGGCCATACCCGCAGATCCTCGTCGTTGGCGCTGATCGCCATCTCGGCCAGCAGCCCGACCCCCAGACCCGTACGCACATAGGTCTTTATCAGGTCCGCATCCAGTGCGGTCAGCGCCAGATCGGGTACCAGGCTCTGCGCGGCAAAAGCGCGCTGCAGGGAGGAGTTGGGTCGGGTCGAGGATTCATAGCTGATCAGCGGCTGGCGGGCCAATGCTGCCAGGTCCGGTACGCGGCCGGCGCGGTCCAGCGGATGGCCCTTGGGCACCACCACCAGCCGCCGCCAGCGGAACAGCGGCACGGCGATGCCGTCGCTGGGTTCGCTGCCGGCGGTACTGATGATCGCGATATCGGCATCGCCCTGGTTCAGCCGGTCCAGCGCATCGGCCTCACCGGCCTGCTGCAGGTGCACGCTGACCTGCGGATAGGCCTGCTTGATGCGCGCCACCGCCGGCGGCAGCACGAAACGCGCCTGGGTGTGGGTGGTGGTCAGGATCAGCTGGCCCTGGCTCTCGCGACGCTGGTTGGCCGCGTAGGTGCGGATGTTGTTGGCCTCGGACAGCACCGCGCGGGCGCGGCTGATCACTTCGGTGCCGGCCGGGGTGACCGACTCCAGGCTGCGCCCCTTGCGTACGAACAGCAGGAAGCCCAGTTCGTCCTCCAGCTGCTTGAGCTGCTTGGACAGCCCAGGCTGGGTGGCATGCACGCGCGAGGCGGCGAGCGTGATGTTCAGCTCGGCGTCGGCGATGGCAACCAGGTAGCGCAGCTGGGTCAGCGTCATGGCAGGCGGGCGATGTGGGGGCGGAGGTCCACTCTAGGGTCAATTGCCGTCACCAGCTTATAACCAAAGGTTGTTTAAGAAAGGTATCTGGTCATTTCCGGGCGTCATATGCCGGCGCTACGGTCAGCCGGCAGCCGCTGGCCTGAACAGCCAGCCCACTTCCTTTCCGCCCGCCGAGCCCGGCGCGGCCTGTTCCTGGAGCGCTCCCATGGCCCTGTACGACTCCATCCTCGACACCATCGGCAACACCCCCATCGTCAAGCTGCAGCGACTGGCGCCGCAGGGTGTGACCCTGTACGCCAAGGTCGAGTCCTTCAATCCGGGCGGCTCGGTGAAGGATCGCCTGGCGCTGGCGATCATCCTCGATGCCGAACAGCGTGGCCTGCTCAAGCCGGGCGACACCATCGTCGAAGCCACCTCGGGCAACACCGGCGTCGCCCTGGCGATGGTGGCGGCCGCACGCGGCTACAAGTTCGTGGCGACCATGGTCGAGACCTTCTCGGTGGAACGCCGCAAGCTGATGCGGGCCTACGGCGCTAAGGTCATCCTGACCCCGGCCGCCGAGCGCGGCAGCGGCATGGTGCGCAGGGCGCGCGAGCTGGCCGAGGAACACGGTTGGTTCCTGGCCAGCCAGTTCGCCAACCCGGCCAACCCGGCCTACCACCGCAACACCACCGCCGCGGAGATCCTGCGTGATTTCGCCGGCAAGCGGCTGGACTACTTCGTGAGTGGCTGGGGAACCGGCGGCACCTTGACCGGCGTCGGCGAAGTACTGAAGGTCGCCCGCCCGGACACCCGCATCATCGCCACCGAGCCGGCCGGCGCCGCCTTGCTGAAGGGCGATGACTGGAAGCCGCACAAGATCCAAGGCTGGACCCCGGACTTCGTGCCCGATGTGCTCAATCGCAATGTGGTCGACGAACTGGTGACGGTGGAAGATGACCGCGCGATCGCCACCGCCCGCCGGCTGGCGGCGGAGGAAGGCATCTTCGTCGGCATCTCCGCCGGTGCCACGGTTGCGAGCGCACTGGACGTGGCAGATCGCGCCGAACCGGGCGCGGTGATCCTGGCGATGTTGCCGGACACCGGTGAACGCTACTTCTCCACGCCGCTGTTCGCCGACGTCAATGAAGGTTCGGACGACGACTGGTTGGCCGGTCTGCCCTGATCGCCGCGTTGTCGATGACAGCAGGATGACGCCCACCCTCGCGGTGGGCGTTTGCTATTTGGGCGATCCTGTCTGGGTATTGCCGACGGAAGCGGACAGCTTTCCCCAGAAATCATAAGAGATTCACCCCGAAAACTTTCGTTTTACCCGAGTGCGGCGCTCGCTTCAGCCTGCGTGAAGGCGCCGCCGGCCATCGTGCATGAACAGCGCGGATCGCAGTGCATGAGACGGTCATGACGCAGCATCGATAAGGCGCCGCCAGCCATCGTGCATGAACAGCGCGGATCGCAGTGCATGAG
>NZ_JBFRFE010000609.1:0-2633 GCF_052114665.1 Stenotrophomonas sp. 2YAF22
GGAGGATGGCATCGTCCGCTGGGTCGCCGCCAAGGGCCGCGGCATCTTCGAGTTCGGCAGGTGCGTGCGCGTGCTGGGCGTGGCCATCGACATCACCGCGCGGAAGGCCGCCGATGCGCGCCTGCAGGAGCTGAACGGGCAGCTGGAGGCACGTGTGCGGGCCGAAGTCGCCGAGCGCCTGCGGGTGGAAGAGGCGCTTCGGCAGAGCCGCAAGATGGAGGCGGTCGGCCAGCTGACCGGTGGTATCGCCCATGACTTCAACAACATGCTGGCGACGGTGATCGGGCCGCTCGACCTGCTGGCGCTGCGCCTCGGCGACAGCGACGCGCGCGCCAGCCGGTACATTGAAATGGCACTTGATGGCGCGCAGCGCGCCGCCCAGCTGACCCAGCGCCTGCTTGCGTTCTCGCGCCAGCAACCGCTGCAGCCGGTGGCGATGGATGCCAACCGCCTGGTGGCCGGCATGACCGACCTGCTGGTGCATTCCCTTGGCAGCAGCATCATCCTTGAAACCGCACTCGGCGCGGGCCTGTGGTGGACCCATGCCGACGCCAACCAGCTGGAGAACGTGGTCCTGAACCTGGCGGTCAACGCGCGCGATGCGATGCCCTCCGGCGGCCGATTGAAGATCGAGACCCGCAACCAGCGCGTCGACCTCGACACCGCATCGGCGCATGCGGGCGTGCCTGCAGGCGACTACGTTGTGATCGCGGTGACCGACGACGGCAACGGGATGACGCCGGAGGTGATGGCGCGCGCGTTCGATCCGTTCTTCACCACCAAGCAGGTCGGCCAGGGCACCGGGCTCGGGCTGTCGCAGGTGTATGGCTTCGTCCAGCAATCGGCCGGGCATGTGAAACTCGATTCCGCGCCCGGCAAAGGGACGCGGGTACAGGTCTACCTGCCGCGGCTGCTGGCCGACGTCGACATGCCCGCTGCCGCATCGGACGACGATGCGCCGACCCTGCACGGTGGGCGCGAGCACATTCTCGTCGTGGACGATGATGCGGCCGTCCGCGCGTTCTCGGTCGATGCCCTCACTGAACTCGGCTATCGGGTACTGGCCGCAGATGGCGCCGCCAGCGCCTTGGCGCTGCTGCAGGCCCATCCAGAGGTCGCGCTGTTGTTTACCGACGTGGTGATGCCCGAGGTCAATGGACGGCAGCTGGCCGAGCAGGCACGCGCGCGCCATCCGCAGCTGAAGGTGCTGTTCGCCACCGGCAACAGCCGCAACGCGCTGGTCGACAACAACGTGCTGGATGCGCAGGTTCACTTGATCGGCAAACCGTTCACCATCGGCGAACTGGCCTCGCGGGTAAGGATCGCGCTGGCCGGCGATGGCTGAAGGCCGCCACGCAGGTTGCGCCGCAGCCGGCAGCGGATGAATGCGCGACCGGGTCATGCTTCACCGCATGCCTACCGCGGCACGGCCATGCTGTCCCGGCATTGAATCCGCCAGCCAGCCTGCCGCAGCCAGCGAGGAGCCACGATGAGCCCACCGTCACACCTTCCCCTTTCGCGCCGGGAACTGCTGAAGTTGAGCGCGGGATCGGCCACCACCATGGCCCTGCCTGCCGTGGTCGCTGCGGCGGAGCCGGACCGGACAGGTGCACGGGCACCGGAACTGATGCAGGTGGACTTCGAGGTGAACGGAACAGCGCGATCGCTGCGGCTGGACACCCGCGTCACCCTGCTCGACGCCCTGCGTGAGCACCTGCACCTGACCGGCAGCAAGAAGGGCTGCGACCACGGCCAGTGCGGTGCCTGCACGGTGCTGGTGGACGGCCGGCGCATCAATGCCTGCCTGACGCTGGCGGTGATGCACCAGGGCGCGAAGATCACCACCATCGAAGGCCTCGGCACGCCAGACCGGCTGCACGCGATGCAGGCGGCCTTCGTCAAGCATGACGGTTTCCAGTGCGGCTACTGCACCCCGGGGCAGATCTGCTCGGCCGTCGCCGTGCTGCAGGAAATCAAGGCCGGCATACCGAGCCACGTCAGCGCCGCGTTGGACGCGCCCAGCGCCTTCACCGCCGAAGAACTGCGCGAGCGCATGAGCGGCAACATCTGCCGGTGCGGCGCCTATTCCAACATCATCGAGGCCATCCAGGACGTCGGGGAGGCCAGCGCATGAGAGCTTTCAGCTACGAGCGCGCCCGGTCTCCCGCCGAGGCGGCAGCGGCAGCGGCGCGTACCCAGGGCGCTCGGTTCATTGCCGGCGGCACCAACCTGCTGGACCTGATGAAACTGGAGATCGAGACGCCCGCCCACCTGATCGACGTCAACGGGCTGGACCTGGACACCATCGAGCCCACCAGCCAGGGAGGCCTGCGCGTCGGCGCGCTGGTACGCAATACCGATCTGGCGGCCGACCGGCGCATCCGGCGCGACTATGCGGTGCTGACCCGCGCACTGGTGTCCGGCGCATCGGGTCAACTGCGCAACAAGGCCACCACCGCCGGCAACCTGCTGCAACGCACACGCTGCCCCTATTTCTACGACACCGCACAGCCCTGCAACAAGCGGCTGCCCGGCAGTGGCTGCGGCGCGCGCGAAGGTTTCAGCCGGCAATTGGCCGTGATCGGCGCCAGCGAGCACTGCATCGCCACCCACCCCAGCGACATGGCGGTGGC
>NZ_JBFRFE010000610.1:0-2617 GCF_052114665.1 Stenotrophomonas sp. 2YAF22
GACCACATCGGCGTGCAGGCCAGCTTCATCCTGCCGCTGCTGTGCTACGGCTACATCATTTTCTACGGACTGGTCGGCGCCCGCGCGCCGGCTGCCGGCACGCAGGGAGGCTGAGTCGAAAATGGGTTCCATCGTCTGCTTCGGCGAAATTTTGATCGATCTACTAGCGCAGCCGCCGTCCTCGGCCGATACCCCGCGCGCGTTCCTGCAGTACGCCGGAGGTGCACCGGCCAACGTCGCGGTGGCCGCCGCGCGGCTGGGCGCGAAGACCCAGTTCGTCGGCATGCTCGGCCGCGACATGTTCGGCGACTTCCTGGCGGAGAGCCTGAGCGAACACGGCGTCGGCACCGACTACATCGTGCGTACCGACGCGGCCAAAACAGCACTGGCCTTCGTTGCACTGGACGCGGGCGGCGAACGCAGCTTCAGCTTCTACCGTCCGCCTGCCGCCGACCTGCTGTTCCGTGACAGCGATTTCCAGGCGGGCTGCTTCGATGGCGCGCAGTGCTTCCATGTCTGTTCCAACAGCCTGACCGAAGCGGACATCGCCGAAGCGACGTTCGCCGGCATGGACCGCGCGCGCGCGGCCGGTGCGGTGGTCAGCCTGGATCTCAACCTGCGTCCGGCGCTGTGGCCGGCCGATGTCGACCCGACACCGCGCCTGTGGCAGGCGCTGGAACGCGCCGACCTGGTCAAGCTGTCGCGCGAGGAACTGGATTATCTGGCCGCCCCGCTGGGGGATGACGGCGAGGCGCTGGTGCTGCGTCGCCTGCTGGCCGCGCAGGCACGCTGGGTGATCATCACCGACGGCGCCGCCACGCTGCATTGGTATACCCGTGAAACGCAGGGCAAGGTCAGCAGTTTCCGCGTCGCCACCGTGGACACCACCGCTGCCGGTGATGCCTTCGTCGGCGGCGTGCTGGTTGGCCTGCTGGAGCGGGGTGGGGCAGGTGCGGGCTTTGCCGCGTTCTGCCAGGACCCGCAGGCGATCACCGCCACGCTGCGCTTCGGCGCCGCTGTTGGCGCAATGGCCGTGACCCGCAAGGGCGCGTTCGCTGCGATGCCCTCGTTCGATGAAGTGCAGCAGCTGCTGCAGGTACAGGATCTCCCCGCATGAGCACCTCGCCCGATTTCCGTTCCCCCGCGTTCCTGCGCGCCCACATCGCCGATACGATGGCGTTCTACCATCCGCGCTGCATCGATCCGAAGGGTGGCTTCTTCCACTACTTCCGTGACGACGGCAGCATCTACGATGCCAGCCATCGTCATCTGGTGAGCAGCACCCGCTTCGTCTTCAACTACGCCATGGCTTACCGCGAGTTCGGCAATGCCGAGTATCGCGATGCAGTCGAGCACGGCGTGCGCTACCTGCGGGAGGTTCACCGCAACCCGGCCACCGGCGGCTACGCTTGGACCCTGCGCGATGGCGTGGTCGAGGACGACATGAACCACTGCTACGGCGTGGCCTTCGTGCTGCTCGCCTACAGCTGTGCGTTGAAGGCAGGCATCGAAGAAGCCCGCACGTGGATGGACGAAACCTGGCAGCTGCTGCAGGCGCGCTTCTGGGAAGCCGAGCATGGCCTGTACAGGGACGAGGCCGACGGCCAGTGGAACTTCACCGGCTACCGCGGCCAGAACGCCAACATGCACATGTGCGAGGCGATGCTGGCCGCGTTCGAGGCCAGTGGCGAGCAGCGCTATGTCGAGCGCGCGCTGCAGCTGGCCGACAACATGACCCGCCGCCAGGCGGCAAAGGCCGGCGGTCTGGTCTGGGAACACTACGACGTCAACTGGAACATCGACTGGGACTACAACCTGGACGATCCCAAGCACCTGTTCCGGCCGTGGGGCTTCCAGCCGGGGCACCAGACCGAGTGGGCCAAGCTGCTGCTGATCCTGGACCGACACGTGCAGGCCGACTGGCTGGTGCCGACCGCGCAGCATCTGTTCGATGTGGCCGTGGAGCGCAGCTGGGACGAGGTGCGCGGCGGCCTGTACTACGGCTTCGCCCCGGAGTCCCGCCGGCAGCCGGGCATGGACGGCGCGCCGATCGGCGGCGACAGTTTCGTCTGCGACGACGACAAGTATTTCTGGGTGCAGGCCGAGACCCTGGCCACCGCCGCGCTGATGGCCGCACGCACCGGCGATGACCGCTATTGGCAGTGGTACGACCGTATCTGGGCGTACTCGTGGGAGCACTTCGTCGACCATCGATACGGCGCATGGTTCCGCATCCTCGACGCCGACAACCGCAAGTACAGCGATGAGAAGAGCCCGGCCGGCAAGGTGGATTACCACACCATGGGTGCGTGCTACGAAGTGCTGAACGTCGTGCGTTGAGTTCTGCCGCGCTGCGCGCTCGCCGGACGTGGTCCGGCGCTACCGTGGCGTGTGGCATTGGTAGCGCCGGGTCATGCCCGGCGGAAAAACAGGAGTATCACGTGCATCGCATTTCCAACGCTGTCCGTCTGCTGCTGTTGTTGATCGCCCTTGGCGCCTTCCCCGCAGGCGCCGCACCGCTGCAGGCGCAATGGGAGTTCCGGCTGCTGCCCGGCGACGCGCAGGGCGCGGCCCATCCTGGCCTGCAGCAGTGGCGCGCGGCCACGGTGCCAGGCAG
>NZ_JBFRFE010000611.1:0-2608 GCF_052114665.1 Stenotrophomonas sp. 2YAF22
GGTCAGCGGCACACAGTTTCCCCGCGCGGGTCCGGGTACGTCAGGGCAACAGGCACACACGCGAACGCCGTCCCGTGTTCGACGGGATGGCGCTCGTGGTGCCGCCGTAACCGCCTTCGCGGCGGGGCTCAGCGCGTGGCCAGCGCCGCCGCGATTTCCTGCTGGATCGCGCGTGCTGCGGCCTGCGGATCAGATGCCAGGCGGATCGGACGACCGACCACGATGGCATCGGCGCCATCGGCAAAGGCCTGCGCCACACCCACGGTGCGCTTCTGGTCATCGCCGACCGGGCCACCGGGGCGGATGCCCGGGCAGACAATCGAGAAACCGGCGCCGGTCGCGGCGCGGATCGGACCGGCTTCCTGGCCAGAGGCGATCACGCCGTCGATGCCAGCGGCCTGTGCGGCCAGCGCGCGTTCGACCACGACCTCCACCGGTTCGCGGTCGATGCCCATCTGCGCCAGGTCCGCGCGGCCCATCGAGGTCAGCACGGTCACCGCCAGCAGGCGCATGTCGCCGCTGTTGGCGGCTGCGCAGGCCTCCATCATCGCCGGGTGCCAGCCGTGGATGGTGGCGTAGCTGACCGGCCACTGCGCCAAGCGCTTGATCACCGCCGCGGCGGTGGCGGGGATATCGAAGAACTTGAGATCGACGAACACGCGCTTGTCGCGGCGTGCCAGCTCGTCCAGCACCTGGAAGTACTCGCCGGAGGCGAGCAGTTCCATGCCGATCTTGTAGAACGCCACGCTGTCGCCAAGGCGGTCGACCCACTCCAGCGCCTGCACGCGATCAGGCACGTCCAGCGCGAAGATCAGGCGCTCGTCGTCGCGCAGCGGCAGCGGGGCGCGGCTCACGGCGCGTAGTCCAGCGCGGCACGCTTGGCGTCATGACGGGCCTGCCGCGACTGCGAATAATCATTGTTGAACTGTGCCGGCTCAAAGCCGCCGTAGGTCGGGTTCGGCAGCATCCACCAACGCTCGCCGAACCAGTCGTGATACTGCTGCAGCAGCGCGTCGCGGCCATCATTGGTGTTGGCGGTCACTTCCACGAAGTCACCCAGCTGGTCGCCGAACTGCATCAGCACGCGGTACTTCTGGCCGGCCAGGCGGCGGCGGCAGTTCTTCTCGCTGCCGGCCTGCTCGCACCCTTCAACCACGGTGCCCAGACCGAGGAACACGCTGTCATCGGCCACCGGCAGGCCCTGCTCGCGCAGGTTGGCCAGGGTCGCGTCCTTCAGATGCACGGCACGGTTGGAGATGTACAGCAGGGTCACGCCCTTGGCGTTGGCAGCCTTGGCGAAATCGACCACGCCGGGAATGGCCTTGGCCTTCTTTTCGGCGACCCACTGGTCCCAGCTGAGTTCGTCGTATTCCTTGCCGTCACGCACCAGTCGAGCCTGGTAGGGCGAGTTGTCCAGTACGGTCTCGTCCACGTCCAGCACCACGGCCGGCTTCAGGCCCTTGGCCTCGTTGCCGCGCTCTTCCGGCACCAGCGCGTCCCAGTGGGCTTCCTTCAGCGCAACGTCCAGATGGTCAGCGGCGGCGCGGTAGGTCTGCTCGGTGATCGCCTTGTATTCCTGCGCGCGCTGCATCCACAGCACGGCATTGAGGTTGTCGTTGGCGGTCGCGTCGAGGGCACCGTCGGCCTTGGCGGCGGCGGCCGGGGCTTGCGGGGTGGCGGCTTCGGCAGGCGCTTCCACGCGCTTGCAGGCGGACAGGCCCAGCGCCGCGGTGGCGAGCAGGGTCAAGGACAAGGAAACGGGACGACGCATGGATTCACCGGCAATCAGATATACCGGCCCATTTTACCGGCAAAGGCGCCGCCGGGACGGCTATGCTTGGCGGTTGACACGTTGTCTTCCGGAAGCCGCCATGACCGACCCTGCCCAGACCCCCGACGTTCCGCTGCTGGATGCCGTACAGGCACGCCTGCTGGGCTGCCTGGTGGAGAAGGAAGCCACCACCCCGGACACCTACCCGCTGACCGTCAACGCCGCGCAATCGGCAGCCAACCAGAAGACCGCCCGCGAGCCGGTGATGAACGTGAGTGCCGGCAGCGTGGAGCATGCGCTGCGCCAGCTGGAGACCCTCGGTCTGGCCCGCCAGCACTTTTCCTCGCGCGCCGACCGCTACGAGCACCGCCTGCAGAGCGCACTGGACCTGACCCGGCAGCAGACCGTGCTGCTGGCTCTGCTGCTGCTGCGCGGGCCGCAGACCCTGGGCGAACTGGTCACCCGCGCCGAGCGCCTGCACCGCTTCGCCGATGCCGACGAAGCCCGCCACGCCATCGAGCGCCTGCAGCAGCGTGCCCTGCTGGTGGTGCTGCCGCGCGCCAGCGGCCAGCGCGAAGACCGCTACATGCACCTGCTGTGCGGTGAAGTGGACGGCGCGGCATTGGCAGCGAAGTACGCCAGCAGTGGCGGCGGTGCCGAGCCGGCCGACCCCGGCCTAGCCGAGCGCGTGGCGCAACTGGAAGCGGCGGTGGCCGAACTGCAGGCACAGCTGGCGGAGCTACGCGGCTGAAACAACCCAGTGGGGTCGTATCCCGCAACGCGGGCTCCGACCCCACTGGTACCCGCTAGTGCCGGCCGCTGGCCGGCATCCAGGCA
>NZ_JBFRFE010000612.1:0-2597 GCF_052114665.1 Stenotrophomonas sp. 2YAF22
CTGCAGGGGCGCGGCGGCGCGTGGGCCATGCCCATCGCCTGGCTGGAACAGTGGGCGGCAGCGGCTGGGCAGCGCATCGACGAACTGGTTGCCGCCGAGGGGCAACAGCAGGCGGCCGACCAGGTCTCCATCGGCAACAGCATCGGCAGCCTGCGCTTCCTCTCCACCATGGATTGGCGCACCTTTGTCGAAGACATGAGTGTGGTCGAGCAGCGGCTGCGGGAAGACCCCATGGCCGTCTATGCGCAGATGGATTTCGGCACCCGCGATGCCTACCGCCACGTGGTGGAGAAGATTGCCCGCGGCAGCCGCATCGCCGAGGAGCGCGTTGCGACCATCGCGCTGGACCTGGCACGGGCGGCTACGCCGGCGGACGGCCCGCGCACGCACGTGGGCTACTGGCTGGTCGGCGAAGGCCTGCAGACCACTGTTGCGGCGGTGGCCGAGGCAGCACCGCGCCACCGCAAGGCACGGCGACTGGCGCATCGCGTGCCGCTTGCGCTGTACCYGCTGCCGATCGGCCTGCTGGCGGTGCTGGCCACCAGCGGCCTGCTGGCAACCGGCAGCGGCTCGGTACCTGTCTGGCTGGCGGCGCTGCTCGGGCTGCTGGTGTTCAGTGAGCTGGGCATCGTGCTGGTGAACTGGACCGCGACGGTGCTGGTCGCCCCCAGGCCGCTTCCCAAGCTCGATTTCAGCGAAGGCATTCCTGCCGCGTGCGCCACCGTGGTCGCGGTCCCCTCGATGCTGTCCAGCGTCGACGGCATCGACGTTCTGGTCGAAGCGCTGGAGGTGCGTTTCCTGGCCAACCGCGATCCCCACCTGCGCTTCGTGTTGTTGACGGATTTTCTCGATGCCCCAGCAGCACAGGCGCCGATGGACGACGCTCTGCTTGCGCACGCCGTGGCACGGATCGAGGAATTGAACCATCGTTACGCGCCCGAGCGCGGCGACCGCTTCTACCTGCTGCACCGGCCCAGGCAATGGAATCCGGGCGAAGGTGTGTGGATGGGCCACGAGCGCAAGCGCGGCAAGCTGGCCGCGCTCAATGCCCTGCTCCGCCAAGGCGATGCGGCTGCGTTCATGCGCATCGTCGGAGACGCGGTGGCCCTGATCGGCGTCCGTTACGTCATCACGCTGGACTCGGACACGCAGCTTCCGCGGGATGCGGCACGCGCGTTCGTCGCCACCTTGGCGCACCCGCTCAACCGCCCGCGCTTCGATCCGCAGCTGCAACGCGTGGTGGAGGGCTACGGCATCCTGCAGCCCAGCGTCGGCACCAGCCTGGGGAGGCGCCGTACCTCGCGTTTTGCCAGGATGTTCGGTAGCGAGCCCGGCATCGATCCGTACACGCGCATGGTTTCCGACGTCTACCAGGACCTGTTCGACGAAGGCTCGTTCGTGGGCAAGGGCATCTATGACGTCGACGCCTTCGAGCATGCGCTGGAGGGCCGCCTGCCCGAGAACCGCATCCTCAGCCACGATCTGCTGGAAGGCTGCTATGCACGCGCAGGCCTGGTCAGTGATGTGCGCCTGTATGAGGACTATCCCGAGCGCTACGCCGCCGACGCCAAGCGCCGTGCGCGCTGGATCCGTGGCGACTGGCAGCTGCTGCCGTGGTTGTTGCCGTGGACACCGCGCCCGGGCTCGGGCTGGGAACGCAACCGGCTCAGCCTGCTTTCGCGCGGCAAGTTGCTGGACAACCTGCGCCGGAGCGTGGTGCCGATTGCTGCCCTTGCGTTGTTGCTTGCCGGCTGGCTGTATGCGCGAAACCCTGCTGCGTGGACCGCGTGGGTGCTGGCGCTGTGGTTCGCGCCGCCGCTGATAGGCATGCTGCGTGATGGCCTGAGCGTTCCGGAAGACACGCCGCTGGAAGCGCATTACATCAAGGTCGGGCGCGGTACGTTGCAGTCGTTGCTGCGCGCGTCCACCCAGATAGCGTGCCTGCCCTACGAAGCACTGCTGGCCAGTGACGCCGTGCTGCGCACGCTCTGGCGCATGGCCGTCACACGCAGTCACCTGCTGCAATGGAATCCCTCCAGCGAAGTCGAACGCCGCCTTGGTAGCGATCGCAGCGCGGAATGGCGGGTGATGGCGCCATCCTCGCTGCTGGCGCTCGCGCTGGTGGCTGTGGTGGCCAGCGTGCGTCCGCAGGCACTGCCGATTGCCCTGCCCTTGCTGTTGGCGTGGACCTTTGCGCCGGCATTGATGGCGTGGCTGGGTCGCCCGCCGGCGGCAAGCGTGGCCGAGTTGTCGGTCACGCAACGGGCGTTCCTGGGCCGGCTGGCGCGGCGCACCTGGTCCTTCTTCCAGGCCTGGGTGCGCGAGCAGGATCATTGGCTGCCGCCGGACAACATCCAGGAGCATCCGGCGCTGGTGGTCGCGCGACGCACCTCGCCGACCAACATCGGCCTGTCCCTGCTGGCCAATCTGTCTGCGTGGGATTTCGGCTATCTGCAGCAGGGCGCGGTGGCTGAACGTACCGCCCGCACGTTCGATACGCTGGACCAGCTGCCGCGCCATCGCGGCCACTTCCTGAACTGGTACGACACCGAAACACTGGCGCCGCTGCCGCCGCGCTACGTCTCCACGGTGGACAG
>NZ_JBFRFE010000613.1:0-2589 GCF_052114665.1 Stenotrophomonas sp. 2YAF22
CACCGATACCACGCTCAGCACCTATGGCGACAACGGCTACGGCCATGGCGTGGACGTCTGGGGTGGTACTGCCACGATCACCGGCGGCAGCATCGATACCCACGGCGATGGTGTCTACGGCCTGCGTGCCTCGGGCAGCAATCCGCCGACGCCCTACTCGCGCATCCGCGCCAAGAACCTGGACATCACCACCCATGGCACCGGCGGTGGCGGCGTCTTCCTTGGCGGCAGCACGGCCGATGCGCAGCTGGACGGAGGCTCGATAACCACACTGGGTGCATCCTCGTTCGGCATCGTGCAGATGAACACGGCCAAGCTCACCGCCGACAACTTGAGCATCCATGCGCAGGGCACGAATTCGGGTGCCTATCGCTCCTACATCACCGTGTTCGGGCCGTACTGGGACCGTCTGGTGTTCAACAACAGCTCCCTGCAGACCCAGGACGGCCCCGCGCTGTGGCTGCAGGGCAGCAACCACGAGCTGACGCTCAACAACACCGATGTCATCGCGCGCCAGCAGGGCAACCTCGACGGTGGCCGCCTGCTGCGGGTGAGCGACACGGTGTTCACCGACGGAAGCTCGGTCGCCACCGCAGACATTCTGTTCACTGCCGACAACAGCCGCCTGACCGGCGATGTCGTGGTCGACAGCGCCACCGCCAACGTGCAGATGACGCTGCGCAACGGCACCGTGTTCAACGGCGCGCTGCGCAACGATTCGGGCTACCAGGTCGCGCAGCTGGCGATGGACGGCAGCAGCCAATGGAACGTGCGTTCCAGTTCCAGCGTCGGCTCGCTGGACCATGCCGGCACCATCGCCTTCGTCGCCCCCGCCACCGACGACTTCAAGACCCTGACCGTCACCGGGGACTATGTCGGCAACGATGGCCACTGGCTGTTCAACCGCGCGCTGGGCGACGATGCCTCGCTGGGTGACCAGTTGGTGATCCAGGGCAACAGCAGTGGCACCGCCTCCGTCAGCGTGCGCAACGCAGGGGGCGCAGGCGCCCTGACCAGCGAAGGCATCCGCCTGATCAGCGTGGGCGGCCAGTCCGATGCGCAGTTCTCGCTGCAGGGACGCGCGGTGGCCGGCGCTTACGACTACTTCCTGTACAAGGGTGGCGTCTCCACGCCGAACGACGGCAACTGGTACCTGCGCTCGGAATACGTACCGCCGGTCGATCCGCCGGAACCACCCGACCCGCCGGAGCCACCGATTGATCCGCCGATTGATCCGCCGACTCCGCCGATCGATCCGCCGATCGATCCGCCAGTGGTCCCGCCGGTCGATCCGCCGGTGGTCCCGCCGGTCGATCCGCCGCTTCCGCCGACCCCGCCGCGCGTGGAGCGACCGGAGCCGGCGGTGTACATGGCCAACCAGAGCAGTGCGCTGGGCATGTTCCGGCACAGCCTGTACGACCGCAGCGGTGATCCTGCCGGTGCGACCGACGGTGGCAGCGACGCCATTGCATGGGCACAGGTGCGCGGCAGCGCGCCCGGCAGCCGCGGCCACCAGGTGGATGTGGACAGCGAACTCAACAGCGTACTGCTGGGCGTCGGTCGTCGCTTCGAAGCCAATGCCGGCGGCCAGCTGCAGGCAGGTGTGATGGCTGGCCAGGGCCGGGCACGCAATGACAGTCGCTCGCAGGTGACCGGTTACACCGCGCACGGTGTGGTCAACGGCACCAGCCTGGGCCTGTATACGACCTGGTTGCAGGACGCGCGGATGGAGCACGGTGCGTATGTGGACGGCTGGCTGCAGTACGGGCGTTTCCGCAACAGCGTGCAGGGCGAAGGGCTGCAGAAGGAGCACTATCGTTCGCACAGCTGGACCGGTTCGGCCGAGGCAGGCTATGTGCTGCCCGTGCAGCGCACGGCCCAGCGCGGTGTCTACCTGGAGCCACAGCTGCAGGTGATCCACAGCCGCTACGACGCCGACCGCGTGGTCGAGGCCAACGGCACGGTGGTTGAAGGACGCGACAAGGACAGCACCACCACGCGTGTGGGACTGCGCCTGTACACGCGCTCGCTGACGCAGCGCCAGGGGCAGGTACAGCCGTTCGTCGCGGTGAACTGGTGGTCCGGTGGCAACGACGCGACCATCGCCGTGGACGGAGAACGCCTGCGCCGGCAGTTGCCGCGTGACATCTACGAAGCCAAGGCCGGCGTGCAGGTGAATCTGTCGGGCGGCTGGCGCGGCTGGGGTGAGATCAGCCACCAGACCGGTGGCATGGGCTTCCGCGATACCAGCGGCCAGCTGGGCGTCTCTTACCGCTGGTAAGCGCTGCGACGGGTGATCCCAGCGAGGGGTCCGGCGATGCGTCGTCGGGCCCCTTGTTGTTTTCCACACCACGCGTGGAAATCGATGGGGGTTGGATGTGGACAAGTGGCCATGAGCCACGCACGACAAGCGTTTTCAGCCCTGGTCATTTTTTGTCCAGCCTACCCAGAATGCAGGCAGGTGTGTGTTTTCCACACGACAGGTGGAAAGCGATGCGAACTTGATGTGGACAACCCGCCTTGAGCATTACGCCGCAAGCGTTTCAAGGCGTGGCTGTTTTTTGTCCAGCGGCCTCATCGGTTTTCCAC
>NZ_JBFRFE010000614.1:0-2588 GCF_052114665.1 Stenotrophomonas sp. 2YAF22
CCGCATGCAGCGCGTGGTGGCCATCTGCGAGAGCACCGGCATTCCGTTCCGCACGGTGCCCAAGCTCAGCGACATCCTGCAGGGACAGTCGCTGCCGGGCCAGTTGAAGGAAGTGGCGATCGAAGATCTGCTCGGGCGCAAGCCGATCATGCCGGACTGGAACCTCATCCGCGGCTGGTTGGGCGGGCGCACGGTGATGGTGACCGGCGCCGGTGGCTCGATCGGATCCGAGCTGTGCCGCCAGTGTGCGCGCCACGGTGCGGGTCGTATCGTGCTGCTTGAGATCAGCGAGCTGCTGCTGTTGACCATCGAAGGCGAGCTGCGCCGCAGCTTCCCCGATGTCGAGATCGAAGCGGTGCTCGGTGACTGTGGTGATCCTGCGGTGATCCGCCACGCGCTGTCGCTGCACCCGGTCGACACCGCCTTCCATGCGGCTGCCTACAAGCACGTGCCGGTGCTGGAGCGTCAGCTGCGTGAAGCCGTGCGCAACAACATCCTGGCTACCGAGAACGTGGCCCGCGCCTGCCTGGAAGCCCACGTCGAGCATTTTGTGTTCATCTCGACCGACAAGGCGGTGGACCCGGTCAATGCGCTGGGCGCCAGCAAGCGCTATGCGGAGATGATCTGCCAGAGTCTGGACCAGAAGTCCACGCACACCCGTTTCGTGACCGTGCGTTTCGGCAACGTGCTGGCGTCGGCCRGCAGCGTGGTGCCGCTGTTCCGCGAGCAGATCCTCAAGGGCGGCCCGGTCACGGTGACAGACCCGGAGGTCAGCCGCTATTTCATGACGATTCCCGAGGCGTGCCAGCTGATCCTGCAGGCGGCCGCGTCGGCGTCGCACGGCGCAATCTACACCTTGGACATGGGCGAGCCTGTGCCGATCCGGGTGTTGGCCGAACAGATGATCCGCCTGGCCGGCAAGCAGCCTTACAAGGACATCCCGATCATCTACACCGGCATGCGCCCGGGCGAGAAGCTGCACGAGACGCTGTTCTATTCCGACGAGGACTACCGGCCAACCGCGCATCCGAAGATCCTGGAAGMCGGCGTGCGTTCGTTCTCGCGTGACATCGTGCTGGGCAACGTGCCCAAGCTGCGCGAGGCGATTGCCAGGTACGACATCGATACGATCCAGGAAATCCTGTTCGCGACCATGCCGGAATTCTCGCCAATCGAACAGGATGCTTACATTTCATCCGCTAAGGTTGTGCCCTTTCCGGCACGTGAGGCCAACAGGCACCAATGAGCAAGCGCATTCGCAAGGCGGTATTCCCGGTAGCGGGTCTGGGCACGCGTTTTCTTCCGGCGACCAAGACGGTGCCGAAGGAGATGCTGCCGATCATCGATCGGCCGCTGATCCAATACGCAGTGGATGAGGCGATCGAAGCAGGCTGTGACACCCTGGTGTTCATCACCAACCGTTACAAGCACGCCGTCGCCGACTATTTCGACAAGGCTTATGAGCTGGAGCAGAAGCTCGAGCGCGCAGGCAAGCACGAGCAGCTCGAATTGATCCGCCATGTACTGCCGGAAGGCGTGCGCGCGATCTTCGTTACCCAAGCCGAGGCTCTGGGCCTGGGCCACGCGGTGCTGTGTGCCAAGGCGGTCATCGGTGACGAGCCGTTCGCCGTGCTGTTGCCAGATGATCTGATCTGGAACCGCGGCGCGGGTGCACTGAAGCAGATGGCCGACCTCAACGAAGCCAGCGGCGCCAGCGTGATCGCCGTGGAAGACGTGCCACACGACAAGACGGCCAGTTACGGCATCGTTGCTACCGAGGCGTTCGATGGCCGCAAGGGGCGTATCTCGCAGATTGTGGAGAAGCCCAAGCCGGAAGACGCGCCGAGTGACTTGGCGGTGGTGGGGCGCTACGTGCTGAGCCCGAAGATCTTCGAGCTGCTTGAGCAGACCCGCACCGGTGCCGGTGGCGAGATCCAGCTGACTGATGCGATCGCCGAACTGCTGAAGACCGACGAGGTCGATGCCTATCGTTTCGAGGGCACCCGTTTCGACTGCGGCACCCATCTGGGGCTGGTCGAGGCGACGATCCGCTTTGCGCTGGACAACCCGAAGCTGGCCGGCCCGGCGCGCGAGAAGCTGGCGGCGATGCTGGCGGAGTAAGGGTTTTTCGAGCGCTCCGGCAGCGCCTTCCTGCATAGCTGGGGGAGGCGCAGGCAGGCCGCTGCAGGACACGCCGTAAACCCATCCTTGGGGGCTCGATGGCGCCATCCATGGCGCCAACGGTCCTGCAGCGGCCTGCCCACGCCTCTCGACAGTTTCCTGCGGGCGCGGACGGGCAGGGCGGAATCAAAGGCAGAAGCAAGAGCAAAAAGGCAGCCATTGGCTGCCTTTTTTCGTGGGTTGGGGTCGGATCCCTTTGCGCAGCAAAGGGCTCTGACCCCAAGGCCGAAAGCATCCACGCATGGCGTGGATCTACTACCTTTGCTCACCCCACCGCCGCGCGGAATGTTGGGTGGCGCGGGTGGGTGAGGCTGGCCGGGACTGTCAGCGGCATGGGCCAGGCGCATGCGCCTGGCGGGTTGGGCAGGACGCCCAACCCCGGTCTTGCCGTGTGCGCAGGACAGCGC
>NZ_JBFRFE010000615.1:0-2584 GCF_052114665.1 Stenotrophomonas sp. 2YAF22
CGTCTGACGCATGAGAATCCCTCTTTCTTCAGCTTTGTGAAACATGCCCGATCGACGGTGCACGCGATGTGAAGTTGCGTCAATGAAAAGAAGATGGCGTGCTCACAGCAGCGGTTTCAGCAGCGGCCAGACGTTGTCCAGCACCTTCGGCTGCGCCTGGGCGGTGGGATGCAGGCCGTCGGCCTGCATCAAACCGGGCTGCAGGGCCACGCCTTCCAGCAGGAACGGCAGCAACGGCACCTTGTACTGCGTGGCCAGTGCCCGGTACGCCGCAGCCAGGCGCTGGCGGTAGCCCGGTCCATAGTTGGGCGGCACGTCTATGCCCAGCAGCAGCACCTTGGCACCGGCCTTCTGGCTGGCCTGCACCATCTTTTCCAGGTTGCCCTGCACCTGTGCCGGGGTCAGCCCGCGCAGCGCATCGTTGCCACCGAGGGCGATCACCACCACCGTGGGCTTCTCGCGGCCAAGCAGGCCCGGCAGGCGGGTCAGCGCGCCAGCGGTGGTTTCCCCGCTCATGCTGGCATTGACGATGCGGGGCGGGGTTTTCGACTGCTGCCTGACCCGCTGCTGGAGCAGGCTGACCCAGCCGGCATCGGCCGGGATATTGTGGGCGGCACTGAGGCTGTCACCGAGCACCAGCACGGTACCGCCGCCCGGACCTTTGGCACACGCCAGTGCCGGCAACAGCAGCAACCCTAGCAACAGCATCATCATTGCGCCGGCTTGCCGGCTCCATTCCGTCTTGTGCATTGGAGTCTCCTCATCGACAGCCTGTCCCCCCGCAGCGCGCCCGTCGCCATCGCCGTCGACCAGGTCGGCAAATCCGTGCATGGTCCGGAGGGTGAAGTCCACATACTGGACAACATCACCCTGACCGTCCATGAAGGCACCAGCGTGGCCATCGTCGGCGCCTCCGGTTCCGGCAAGACCACCCTGCTCGGCCTGYTGGCCGGGCTGGACCTGCCCAGCCGTGGCCGCATCGCGCTGGCGGGCCAGGATCTGACGGCACTGGACGAAGAAGCGCGTGCACAGCTGCGCGCGCGCGACGTCGGCTTCGTCTTCCAGAGCTTCCATCTGCTGCCGGCGCTGACGGCGGCCGAGAACATCGCGCTGCCGCTGGAACTGGCCGGGCGCGAGGACCGCACGCGGGTGGATGAGGTTCTGGCTGCGGTCGGGCTTTCGCACCGCGCGCGCCACTATCCGCGGCAGTTGTCCGGCGGCGAGCAGCAGCGGGTCGCCCTCGCCCGCGCCTTCGTCAGCCGCCCGCGCATCCTGTTCGCTGACGAGCCCACCGGCTCGCTGGACCAAGCCACCGGCCAGCACATCAGCGATCTGCTGTTCGAACTCAATGCCGGCAGCGGTACCACCCTGGTGCTGGTCACCCACGACCTGCGCCTGGCGCAGCGCTGCCAGTACATCCATCRCATCGACAACGGCCGCCTGCAGCCGGTGGAACATGGAGTGGACGCATGAACCTGCTGCGGCATGCGTGGCGCGCGCTGCGCCGCGAAGCCCTGGCCGGTGACCTGCTGACCGTCTTCGCCGCCCTGGTACTGGGCGTGGCGGTGATGACGGCGGTGGGCACGCTGGTGAACCGGGTCAACCTGGCATTGACCGGCAGCGCGGCGGAAATGCTCGGCGGCGACCTCGGTGTTGCCGGCCGCGATGACCCGCCCGCCGCGTTCGTTGAGGAGGCGCAGCGACGCGGCCTGGCGCATACGCGGCTGGCCAGCTTCGGCAGCGTGCTGTTCCAGGGCGATGCCAGCCAGATGGCCAGCATCAAGGCCGTGGAAGCGGGCTACCCCCTGCGCGGCGCGCTGCGCGTGCGTGCCACGCCCGGCGGCGCGCTGATCGCCGATGCCGGAATGCCGGCCAAGGGCCAGGCCTATGCCGACCCACGCCTGCTGCAGGCACTGGGCCTGAAGGCCGGCGACGATCTGGAATTCGGTGCGGGCACGCTGCGCATCGCCGGCATCATCGAATCGGAACCGGATGCCGGTGGCGACCTCCTGACGCTGTCGCCGACCCTGCTGGTCAACCGCGCCGACGTGGAAGGCACCGGCCTGCTCGGCCCCGGCAGCCGCATCAATTACCGGGTGATGTTCGCCGGCCCTGCCGCCGACATCGCATCATTCCGGCAATGGCTGCTGCCGCAGGTAAAAGGCATGCGCCTGCTCAGCGTGAACGATACCCAGCGCGGGGTGCGCCAGGCCTTCGACCTGGCCGGTCGTTTCCTCGGCCTGAGCGCGCTGCTGGCGGTGCTGTTGGCCGGTGTTGCGACCGCACTGGCGGCCAACCGGTTCGCGCTGCGTCGCATCGACCAGGTGGCGATCCTGCGCTGCCTGGGCGCACGCCAGCGCGACATCCTGGCCGGTCTGGCGCTGCAGTTGCTGATGCTGGCGGTGCCGGCGTGTGCGATCGGCATCGGCCTGGGCATGGCGGCACAGGAAGGACTGGTGCAGGTACTGGGCAGCCTGGTGCCGCAACGCCTGCCGCTGCCCGAAGCCATGCCCGCGCTGACCGGCGCGGGGATCGGCCTGTTGCTGCTGTTCGGCTTCGGACTGCCGCCGCTGCTGCGCCTGCG
>NZ_JBFRFE010000616.1:0-2582 GCF_052114665.1 Stenotrophomonas sp. 2YAF22
CCCTTGCCAGCCACCGCTGCGCTGACATTGCCGTCGACGATCATGTAGGGCAGGTACACGCCCACCACGTTTTCCGGGGTGAACTGTTCCTTGAACGCCTTGAGCGCGAACATCCGGCGCTTGTCGACGAACTGGCGGATGCGCGCGACCGCATCCTCCTTCTTGATATGGAACGGCAGCACGGCGTCGGGCACCGCGCCGTTGGCGATCTGTTCGTTCACGCCGAACACATGCCGGCACCAGTGGCAGCGCGCCGTCATCGTGCTTTCGGTGTTGACCGTGACTTCGGCGCCGCAACCGGTGCACTTGAAGGTCATCAGCGCCGAGGTGTCGGCATCGATATCGCGTGCGCCCGATGCGATGACGGTGCCACGCAACTGGTCGATGGCTTCACCCAGCCCGAATTCCTCCTCCACCCGCGCGCCATGCCATTCGTGACGGCAGTACAGGCAGACCAGGATGTCGGTGCCCAGTTTGGGCCTGATGTCGGTGGCGCCGCACTTGGGGCAGCGGTTGAGGCCGTCTTTCAGTTCGGCCGCAGCGGTGTCGATGGCGACCGGGTCGGGCGCCTCGACTTCGTTGCGGATGGCCTCAGGCAGCTTGGAGGTATCCAGCGGGAAGCTGCCGGGCAGGGGAGGAACATCCTGCGGCGAACCGGGGCCGTCCAGCACCGCCGCCGGCAGGGGCGGGGGTGCTGAAGCGGATCGGGGCAGCGGCGGAGGCGTGTTTCTGGGATCGGACATGGTGGTTGCGCGTCCTGCGTCTTCTTACAGTCCCAGCGCCTTGGCCTTCAGCGCGTCGTAGTCGGTCTGGGTGATCAGGCCCAGGTCGAGCATTTCCTTGGCCTTCTTCAGCTTGGCTACCGGGTCGTCGGCGGCAGGGGCGACCGGGGTTGCCGGCTGCTGCAGATTGCCCGCGCCGAACATGCCCGAYGCCATKCCCACGCCGACAAGSCCGGCGGCACCGCCGTTCTCACCGGCGGACTGGATGCCCTGGGCGACGCTGGCCTGCAGGTTGGAATTGCCACGCGAGCCGGACAGCGCATCGGCGCGCTGCACGGTCTTCAGCAGTTCGCGGGTGTTGGCGTCGTACTCGATCGAGACGATGGCGGTCTTGACGATGGCCAGGCCACGATCGGACTTCCACTGGTAGCCCTGTTCGACGGCGGCCGACAGGCTCTGCGCAAAGCCCAGCGAATCCTGCTGCAGCTTGGTGATGCGGTTGCCCTTGCCCGGATCGTTGGTGTACAGGCTGAACGCCGGCGCCAGCGAACCCACCACTTCATTGAACAGCTGGCTGGCAGCAGCATTGTCCAGGTCGGTGAAGTCGAACACCTGGCCCGGCCGCAGGTAGCTGGCCGGCACGAAGTTCTTCACGAACAGGATCGGGTCCACGATCTTCAGCGTGTACGAACCACGAGTGACCGCGCCGACCTGGGTGTTGAGGAAACCGTCGTCCCAGTAGATTTCCGACTGGGTGCCGAAGCGGTTGTCCGGCAGTTCCTTCAGCGAAACGAAGAAGGCAGCCTGCTGCGAGCCCGGCTGGCCGCCGAACTTGAAGCGCTCCCAGCTCTGCTTGATGAAGGTGCTGACCAGGCCGTCGCCGGCGAAGATCGACTGCGAGTTCAGATCGTCCGAGCGCCACTCGTAGCCACCCGGCTCGGCCACGAAGGCAGTGATCGCGCCATCCTGGAACAGCAGCAGGCCGTAGCCCTCGGGCACGACGATCTTCGAACCGTTGCTGATGATGTTGGAGGAGCCGCTGGTGTTCGAACCGCGCCCGGCATTGGTGCCCTGCGGCACCGCCGCGAACAGGGCTGCCGTGGACGGCAGGCCGGTCGGCACGGTGTAGAAGTCCTTCCACTGGTCGGCCAGCACACCGCCGACTGCACCCTTCACCGCTTGTACCAGACCCATGACCCACTCCCTGTAGTTGCCGGACAGGCACCACGCCTGTCGTGCTCGGCTGACTATAGAGGAGGCAGGCTGCATGCGGCTAGCGGCTGGGTGGACCCCCATTCATCTCGCGTCACTGGCCAGGGTGCGGTTGATCAGGTCTGGCCGATCAGCGGCACCCGTTCCGGAGCCCATCGCCGCAATGCGACAGTCCAGCCTGGGCACGGCCCCGCAGCGACTCAAGCCTGCACAGTGCTGGCAACCCGGGGTTCCGGAGCCGGTGCCGATGATTGCTCCATCACACATTCAAGGCCTGAAGCATCTGTGTCCAGCAGGCAGGTGGCGAACAGCAGGAAGCGATACGCATCGGTGAAATTCGATCCCAGCCCGAACGAAATCCTGACCGCACCGCAATCACCCTTCTCCAGGATCTTCTCGTCGAATGTGGTGCAGTCGAGAATCTTCCCGGTCTTGTCCAGTTCACAGTGCTCGGCGCCTGCGGTCGCGTAGGTCGCCTGCTGGACGGCGCCCAGGTTGCAGAAGCAGCCATTGCGCAGGGTGATGCCGAACCGATCTGCGGCGCGCTTGATGCGGGCGTGCGGCAGGATGGAGCCATAGCAGTCGAAGAAGTTCAGCATCAGCGTCGCGCCCCGCTGCGCAGCGGGCGGGCCATAGATCTGGCACAGC
>NZ_JBFRFE010000617.1:0-2578 GCF_052114665.1 Stenotrophomonas sp. 2YAF22
CACCCCTGCCAACCCATACCGCCCCGGCCCCGACAGGTTCATGAGGCGGAGCGGACGGCGGAAGCAAAAGCAGTTTCTGGTGTCGGATTAAGAAAGAAAAGAAGGGGTCGGATCCGTTTTTCCTGCGGAAAAAGGCTCCGACCTCGATGGCCGTGTAGCGAAGCGACCCGCTTTGGCTCCTGCTCTTCTTTTTTTCTCTTCCGTGGGTGGACGCACACGGAAATTGTCGGAGGCCGGGCGGGTGGGCTGGGCAGGGGTGTCAGCCGCATGGATGCGGCTGCCAAGCCTACAAGGACGTACTTGCGGCGTCCCCTGCACAGTCCACCCGCCCGGCCAGACCACGGCTTCTGCTCTCAACGACTGCCCACCCACGAGGGGCTGCGCCGTTCGCTGCAAACTACGCCGAAGGCGACGGTTTCTGCTTCAGCAGACTCAACGCCAGTCCACCAACAACCAGCACGCCCAGCCCCAGCAACGCCCACAGCAACCACGCCTTCCAGTCGTGCTGCGGCTTCAGCGCTGCGTCACCGGCGAGCGCCTCCGGACTGCCCTCCAAGCGTGCCAGCGTCGGCTGCCACGACGGATCATTGCGCTGCCGCAGTTCCTCGATCAGCACCGTGATCGGCGCCTCCGCGCGGCGCGCGGTCGTACTGCCCACGGCCAGCGCGTAGGGCGCTGCGCCCTGGCTGAGGAACACCATCACTTCCGGTTGATAGCCCAGGCGCAGGGTCGGGGCGCTGGTGGTCTCCACCGGGCTCGCGACCAGCTTCCAGTAGCGGTCGCGGTACATGCCGCCCAACGGCTGTGCCGCCGATTGCTGGCGCTGGCCCGGGGCACCCTGCTGCAGCTGATAGGCGATCCAGGGCGCGCTGCGGCGCTGCCATTCGGCGCTTTCGTCGTCGCGGCTGAACAGGGTCCACTGCACCAAGCTGTTGTCGGTGCTGGCCACATCGGCCCGGGTCACCGGGAATCGCCCGTCCAGTTCAAAGGTGAATTCACCCTTGCCCTGCGCGGTCGGTGTCAGCGACAGCCACTCCCAAGGCACCGTTGCCGGTGCCGGCGGCAGCTCGGCCAATACACCGCGCAGCTCCGGCAGGCGCGCCTCGCCCTGCGGCAGGATCCGCAGGTAGCGCACATTGCTGTCGACCTGCAGACGTCGCTGCAGCAAGCGCTTGCCCGCACGCTGCAGGTCCACCAGGGGCACATCACGGGCGATCGACTGCCAGCGCTGCAGATCATCGCTGGCATCAAGCTGTACCTGCGCCTGCAGCGGCTGGCCACTTTCCGCCCAGTCCAGCACCAGCGCTGCCAGCGGCTGCTGGCCGAGCACGCTAGCATCGATCAACCAGCCGCCCTGCCCGTTCGCCACCGCGCCACCACCAAGCCTGGCCTCGACCCGGCGCACACGGCCGTCGGTATCGCGCTCGGTCAGCAGCTGCAGGTCGTTGCGCTGGGCCTCGGCCAGCGGTGGCAGCGCGAACCACGGCAGCTCGCGCTGCACCGGCGGCTGCGCCAACGGCTGGTCCGGCGCCAGCAGCGCCGATGGCAATGCCTGGCCGGCAGCGTTGAACACCTGCAGATCGCCCAGATCAGCGGCGCCTGCGCGGCGGTAGATCGCCGGCTCCAGCACCACCCGATAGGCACCGGACTGCGCGCTGGACAGGCTCAGTGGCCACTGTTCGGCGTACTGCGCGCGGTAGTCCGTGGCCTGCGCGGCAACCGCACCGGCCACGCCGAACAAGACCGGCAGCAACGCTCGGCTCCACTTACTCATTGGTTTTCCTCCACGGTTGGCGGCGCGCTCGGCGGCGCGGGCGCCAGGTAGCCCACGACGGTGCACAGCAGGCCGTAGGCAATGAACGATGCGATCCCCAGCAGGTTGCCCAGATGCTGGCGGTCGATCAGCACCAGCTTGGCCAGCACCACGGCCATCAACACGGCACCGACCATCCACAGCACACGCTGGCCGCGACGCGAGCCCCACACCCAGGCGATCACGCCGAGTACGCTCCACAACACGGTCAGGCTGGTCTGGGCCAGGCTGAAGCGGGCCATCGTCGGATCCCAGGCGACCCCACCCCAATGATGCACGCCATGCAGCACCGTGCTGGTCAACGCGATGAAACCGGCCACGGCCAGCACCGGCACACGCAACCGCTGCAGCGGCGCCGGTCCCTGCACGTCATACAGCCAGCGCGCGATCAGCAGCAGGCTGACCCACTGTGCCAGTTCGGCAGGATTGAGCAGCGGCAACCACGGCAACGGCGTGGCGTCGCCCGCGAGGGTCAGGCCGAACAACCAGGCCAGCGCCAGCACCGCGAAAATCACGCACTGCAGCGGCAGGCGCACCGGATCAAACGCAGCACCCAGCGGCCAGCGCAGCACGTTCCAGCGCCACAGCGACAGCGCTGCCAGCAGCAACCACGGCAGGGTGACCAGCAACGCGGTCCAGCCCTGCGCCAGGCGCGCGTCGCCGCCGCCCCACAGGGCCAGCAGCGAAAGCAGCGACGGCCACAGCAGCCACCACAGGAACTGCGCGATACGGGCCACGCCACCATTGCCCTGGCGCAGGCACAGC
>NZ_JBFRFE010000618.1:0-2577 GCF_052114665.1 Stenotrophomonas sp. 2YAF22
ATCCTGGGCATGCACGCCATCAAGGAGCGTCCGATCGCCCAGAACGGCCAGGTCGTGATCGCGCCGATGATGTACCTGGCGCTGTCCTACGATCACCGCATCATCGACGGCAAGGACTCGGTGCAGTTCCTGGTGGACATCAAGAACCAGCTGGAAAACCCGGGCCGCATGCTGTTCGGCCTGTAAGAGACCTCCCGCCCCTCCGCGCCTGCGCGGAGGGGTTCTGGTAATGCAACAAGGACTATTTCAATGGCTGAACAATTCGACGTCGTCGTCATCGGTGCCGGCCCGGCCGGTTACCACGCTGCCATCCGCGYGGCCCAGCTTGGCCTGAAGACCGCCTGCATCGACGCAGCGCTGGGCAAGGACGGCAAGCCGGCCCTGGGTGGCACCTGCCTGCGCGTGGGCTGCATCCCGTCCAAGGCGCTGCTGGATTCCTCGCGCCAGTTCTGGAACATGGGCCACATCTTTGGCGACCACGGCATCAGCTTCAAGGATGCCAAGATGGACGTCGAAGCGATGGTTGGCCGCAAGGACAAGATCGTCAAGCAGTTCACCGGCGGCATCGCCATGCTGTTCAAGGCCAACAAGGTCGCCGCCTATTACGGCTTCGGCGAACTGCAGCCGGGCAACGTGGTCAAGGTTACCCAGCATGACGGCTCGGTCGTCGAGCTGAAGGGCACCAACGTCATCATCGCCGCCGGTTCGGATTCGATCGAACTGCCGTTCGCCAAGTTCGACGGCGAGACCATCGTCGACAACGTCGGCGGCCTGGACTTCACCGAAGTGCCGGCGCGCCTGGCCGTGATCGGCGCCGGTGTGATCGGCCTGGAACTGGGCAGCGTGTGGAAGCGCCTGGGTTCGGAAGTGACCATCCTGGAAGCGCTGCCGGACTTCCTGGCTGCGGCCGATACCGAAGTGGCCAAGACCGCCGCCAAGGAATTCAAGAAGCAGGGCCTGGACATCCGCCTGGGTGCCAAGGTCTCCAAGGCCGAAGTGACCGGCAAGGGCAAGAAGAAGGAAGTCGCCCTGACCTACACCGACGCCGAAGGCGAGAAGTCGCTGGTCGTGGACAAGCTGCTGGTGGCCGTCGGCCGTCGCGCCGCCACCAAGGGCCTGCTGGCCGAAGGTACCGGCGTCAAGATCAACGAGCGTGGCCAGATCGAAGTCGACGCGCACTGCCACACCGGCGTCAACGGCGTCTGGGCGGTCGGTGACTGCGTGCGCGGCCCGATGCTGGCGCACAAGGGCTTCGAGGAAGGCATCGCGGTTGCCGAACTGATCGCCGGCCTGCCGGGCCACGTCAACTTCGACACCATTCCGTGGGTCATCTACACCGAGCCGGAGCTGGCCTGGGTCGGCAAGACCGAGCAGCAGCTGAAGGCCGAGGGCATCCCGTACAAGGCCGGCAGCTTCCCGTTCGCCGCCAACGGCCGTGCCGTGGCGATGATCGAGCCGGCAGGCTTCGTGAAGGTTCTGGCCCACGCCGAAACCGATCGCATCCTGGGCATGCACCTGGTGGGCGCCAACGTGTCCGAGCTGGTGCACGAAGGCGTGCTGACCATGGAGTTCAGCGGTTCGGCCGACGACCTGGCGCGCATCTGCCACGCCCACCCGTCGCTGTCGGAAGTGGTGCACGACGCGGCGATGGCCGTGAGCAAGCGCGCGATCCACAAGGCGAACTGATCCATCGGGCAGTGCCGGCCGCTGGCCGGCATCGCTGGATGCTGAAAACCCCGCCTCGGCGGGGTTTTTTGTTACACGATGACTCCAGAACAAGGACGGGACCCATTGGCACCCGGCGCGCGGCAGACGAGCGGATCACCCCTGCCCTCACGCGGGCGTCGACCTCCAGTGCGGTAGGCTCTGCCTGAGGTCGCGTTGCATCGCCAAGCCACGGATGCGCGACAGGTGGTGCTCCCGCACCTGCTCGTGGGGCTGTTCAGACATTGGAGATCTCCATGGAGAACGAACGAATCGAGACTCGGGGCGAAGATGGCCGCAGGGTGTTGGTATTCAAGTTCTGGCCTCACTTCGACGCAACGATTCTTCCCGGCACAAACCTGGCCGAAGGCCTGCCAAGGTATGCGCTGGCAAACGGCAATTCCGTAACCTTCGACGGCGTGGATTTCGAGATCGCCGCTACCGGCGAAGAGCTGGTCCGGTCGTTGGCCATCCAGCGACCACCATCGGGCTGATTCGTTCGTCGTGTGGCCCGGCAGCATCTGCCAATCTGCAGCGGATCAGTGAACGGCCGGCCGCGCAGACCGGGCCACATGCCCAGACTGCCTGACCCAGCGTGGCCCTGCATCAACGCTGCGGCGGTGTGCGTTCCCGGTCCGTAGTGTCCGACTTCGGCGGATCGTCACAGATCCGGTGTTGGGCGATCACTTCACCCACCTTCCATTCCTTTACCACCCGGCAGCTTTCCTTCCCGGTGTCCTTGTCGGTCGTTTTGACTTCCGCCTTGCCGGCAGCATGCTGACGCTCAAGGTAGGCCGACGGCGGATCCTTGGCCAAGGCCGGCGCCGCCATCAGCAGCGCCAGCGTCGTGATGGCAAGCGGCCTCATGCCGTC
>NZ_JBFRFE010000619.1:0-2573 GCF_052114665.1 Stenotrophomonas sp. 2YAF22
ATCCTGGCCGTGACCGCTACCGCGCTGGCCAGTGAACGAGAACGCTGCCGCGCGGCGGGTATCGACGACCTGCTGCTGAAGCCGCTGGACCTGGCCCGGCTGCTGGCGATGCTGGACCGCTACCTGCAGGTGCTGCCGTCGCCGCCACGGCCGCTTTCGCCTGCAGGAAAGGACAAGCCACACAAGCTGCGTGCGTTGTTCGTGGAAAGCAGTACCCGCGATCTGGACAGGATGCAGGCCGCGGGCGAAAGCAGCGACGATGCGGCGTTGCTGGAACAGCTGCATGCGCTGAAGGGCGTACTGCTGATGATGGGTGAAAAGCCGCTTGGCGCGCGCTTCGGCGATGCCGAGCGGTTGCTGCGCGATGGACAGTCGCTGCCGGAGCACGAGCGCGTTGCACTGTTGTCCGATCTGCGCGATCTGATCGAAGCCTATCGCGATGGCCTGCGGGATGGCGCGTGAGCAGGCTGCCGCTACTCCGTATCCGGCCTGGCTGTACGCAGCCCCAGTTCGCTGGCGAACTTGAACAGATCGGCGTCCTTGTCGATGCCGAGCTTGGCCATTCCTGCGGTCTTCTGGGTACTGATCGTCTGCTTGCGGCGGTCCAGTCGGGTTGCGATTTCATTGACGCTCAACCCCGAGACGAACAACGCCAGCACCTCGTGCTCGCGGGGCGACAGCGCCGCGATGGCGCGCGGTGCCCCGCGTGCGGGGAGCAACTGGGTGATCGACGGCGACAGGTAGCGACGGTTGGCCCATGCCGCCGCAATCGCCGCCGGCACGTGGCTGGTGTCATCGGCCTTGCTCAGGATGTGGTCGATGCCACTGGCGTGAAGCGCCTGGATCATCACCGGCTGGTCGAGCCCGGTCATCACGATCAGGCGCAGGTCCGGAAAGTGGGTGCGCAGATGGTCAAGCAGCTGCAGCCCGTCACCAAAGGCACCGCCGGGCATTGCGTAGTCGGTCACCACCACGTCGCAGGCGGTCTGCTCCAGCAAAGCGACCAGCGCAGAGGAATCCCCCACCGCACCGATGCAGGAGAGGGTGGGGATTTCGTCGATGGCGGCTTCGATGCCCATGCGGATGACCGGATGATCGTCGGCGATGGCAACGCGGATGACGGGATGGGACATGGAGGGTCTCTGTTGATTAAACCGACAGAAATTGCCGTAATTTGCGCGGACCACTATAAGGCAGCCGACCGCCCTCGGGCAGGTCGTGCGATGAACCATCACGGGAGGAGGCGAGCATGCCGTTGAACATCGTTGTGGCCGATGACCATCCGGTCCTGTTGGCCGGCATGGAACACCTGCTTCAGGCCGTGCCGGACCTCGCCATTGCCGGACTGGTACGCGACTCCACCGAACTGGTCGATCTGCTCAGTCGCACACCGGTTGACGTGGCGGTCTGCGATTTCTCGATGCCCAACGGTCGCTACGGGGATGGCGTTACGCTGCTGCGATTCCTGCAGCGCCGCTTTCCGGCCCTTCACCTGGTGGTGCTGACCGGAATGGAAAGCCCCCTGGTCCTGCGCTCGATACAGCGGGCCGGGATATCCTGCATCGTCAGCAAGAGCGACCCCCTGGAACAGCTGATTCCAGCGGTACACGCCGCCAGCCGCAGGCAGGCCTTCATATCGGCGGAGATCGCGCGGTTGATCGCCGAGGATGGCACGCCCGGTAACGTGCAGGAGGCCGAGGCCCTGTCGAAGCGGGAATCGGAGGTGCTGCGGATGTTCGCCGAAGGGCTGAGCGTGATGCAGATCGCCGAGCGCGTTGGACGCAGCCGCAAGACCATCAGCACGCAGAAGATCGCAGCGATGCGCAAGCTCGGATTGCAGCGCGATGCGGAGATCTTCGAGTACGCGCTGACGCACGGCCTTGTGCAGGCGTCACAGAACGCACGCGCGGGCGCAGGCGGGGAAGGATCCTCCGACTGATTGAGGACGGGTCCGATGGATCCGGCGTCGCCCATGCCTAGGCTCGGAGACGTACCCCTTGCTGCGGTGATGATGTGCCCGTTCGAGACGACCCCCGTTTGACTGCCCTGCTGTTGCACTTCACCCGGCTGCCCGCAGCCGCGCAGGCGCACTTTCTCGAACTGTTGAACCACTACCTCTTCGCCTCGCCGAGGCGCCRCAGCCAGCTGCGCCGTCATTGGCACCTGCACGCGCCCGCCGACGACGAGGGCGATGACGTGTGATCCCCCGGCAAGCCGCGCTCAGCGGTCGCGGCCGAAATCTCGGCCGGGTCCGATGGAGGTCATCGGCTTTGATTCATAGCATTCCTCCCGTAGGCCAATGAACCGGCCTGCCGGGAAGGACGCTTATTCCCCAGGTGTCCCGCCCGCTCCCGGCCCCGCCGCTCTCCCCGGCGGCGGGGCCTTTCCTCCGCCTCGCGCGGATCACACCTGTGAAGAAGAATCCAACACCATGAAGCTCCTCCCGATTGCTTCCGCTGCAACCCTGCTGCTGGCCGCTGCGGCCGCCAATGCCCAGTCCTACGGCTCGGGCGTCATCGAATTCACCGGCGAAGTGACTGACCTGACCTGCACGATCTCGGGCGGTGCAGGCG
>NZ_JBFRFE010000620.1:0-2556 GCF_052114665.1 Stenotrophomonas sp. 2YAF22
CTTCTGGCTGGACAGCCTGCGCCGCGGCATGCACTCCGAGCTGGGCGACTTCTGCCTGGAAAGCGCCGCTTCCCTGGCCGACAGGTTCTCGCTGCAGACCCAACCCCAGGTCAACTACGCCTACCATTTCGACGCCGGGCTCTATGCCAGGTTCCTGCGCGGCAAGGCCGAAGCAAACGGCCTGCGGCGGGTGGAAGGCAAGATCCGCGAAGTCCGCCAGCATCCCCACGACGGCTCGGTTGTGTCGCTGGTGCTGGACGACGGGCAGGTCATCGAAGGCGATCTGTTCATCGACTGCACCGGCTTCTGCGGCCTGTTGACCGAGCAGACCCTGCATACCGGCTATGAAGACTGGAACGAATGGTTGCCCAGTGATCGCGCCGTTGCCGTGCAGACCGACTCGCCCGCGCCGCCGGTGCCCTACACCCGTGCCATCGCGCACGAGGCCGGGTGGCGCTGGCACATCGCGCTGCAGCACCGGGTCGGCTGCGGGCTGGTCTTCTCCAGCCGCCACATGTCCGATGACGAGGCGCAGGCCAAGCTGCTGCGTGATGTCGACGGACGGCCCCTGCGCGATCCGTGGCTGGTGCCGTTCCGCAGCGGGCGCCGGTTGCAGGCCTGGAACAGGAACGTGGTGGCGCTCGGGCTGGCCAGTGGCTTCATCGAGCCGCTGGAATCGACCAGCATCCACCTGACCATCAGCGCCGTGGTGCGCCTGATCCAGCTGTTCCCGTCCGACGGCATCACCCCTTCGCTGGTGGCGCTGTACAACGACGTGAGCCGCCAGGAGATGGAGCACGTGCGCGATTTCATCATCCTGCATTACCACGCCAACCAGCGCGACGAGCCGATGTGGAAGGCCTGCCGCGAGATGGCGCTGCCTGAATCGCTGCAGGTCCGCCTGCGCTCGTGGCGCGAGCGTGCCCATGCCTGGCAGGACCCTGGCGAGCTGTTCCGGGTCGACTCCTGGACCAGCGTCCTGATGGGCCAGGGTATCCAGCCCGGACCGCCGCACCCGCTTGCGCGGGCCATCGGCGATGCGGACCTGCGCACCCTGTTGCATCGCATCCGGCAGCCAGTGCAGGAAACGGTGGCGAAGATGCCGACGCAGGCAGAGTTCATCGAGCGCTACTGCAAGGCGGCGCCGGACGCATGGCAAAGGGGCAGGGCCGTGGCGTAGCCGCAGTGCGCGCTGTTGCATTGAATTGGTAGCGCTACCTTCAAACCACTACGGGGTGCAGTGAATGGAATTGGTTGCGGGAATCGACGCTGGTACGCAAAGCCTGAAGGTGGTCGTCTACGATCCTGAAGGGCGCAGTCTCGTGGCCAGCGCCAGCGCGCCATTGCAGCTGACCAGCGCTGCAGACGGCAGCCGGGAACAGCGGCCGGCCGATTGGGTGACGGCACTGCACGCCTGCTTTGCTGCGATCGATCCGGCGGTGCGCTCCCGGATTGCCGCGCTGGCAGTCTCAGGACAGCAGCATGGGTTCGTGCCGGTCGATGCGGCCGGGGAGGTGCTGGCTCCGGCCAAGCTGTGGTGCGACACCAGCACCTCGGCCGAATGCGTGCAGATCATGGACGCCGCAGGCGGCATGGCGCGCACCATCGCGTTGACCGGCAACCCGGTGCTTGCCGGTTACACCGCCTCCAAGCTGCCGTGGACGAAAACGCACCGGCCCGACGCCTACGCGCGGCTTGCCACCATCCTGCTGCCGCACGATTACCTCAATTTCGTGTTGACCGGCGAGCGCTTCTGCGAATACGGCGATGCGTCGGGCACCGGCTGGCTGGATGTGCGCACCCGAACCTGGTCGGCCGAGCTGCTGCACGCGACCGATCCGCAGCGCGATCTCGCCGACTGCCTGCCACGCATCGCCGCAACCGAAGAGATGTTCGGCATCACCCCCGCCGCGGCGGCGGCGTTGGGCCTTCCCGCATCGGTGAAGGTGGCCGTCGGCGGTGGCGACAACATGATGGCGGCCGTGGGTACCGGCTGCGTCGTACCCGGTCGCCTGGTGATGAGCCTGGGTACGTCCGGCACCCTGTTTGCCTTCTCGGACACGCCCGTGGTCGACCCGGGCGGGGCATGGGCCGCGTTCTGCTCGTCGACCGGCGGCTGGCTGCCGCTGATCTGCACGATGAACTGCACCGTAGTGACCGGACAGGTCGCCGACGCCTTCGGCTTCAGCAGCCGCGAGGGCGACCGGCACCTGCAGGCCACGCCGCCCGGTGCCGACGGCCTGGTGATGCTGCCGTTCCTCAACGGCGAACGCACGCCGGACCTGCCGCAGGGCAAGGGGGTGCTGGCGGGCCTGGACACGACCAACATGACGCCGGCGCACATCTACCGCGCGGCCATGGAAGGGGCCACCTACGCCCTGAAGTATGGCTACGACGCATTCGTCGGCGCGGGCATGCAGTTCGAACGCATCGTGCTGACCGGCGGCGGCAGCAACAGCGCGCAGTGGCGGCAACTGGTTGCCGATGTGTTCGGCCTGCCGGTGGACGTGCCGGCCCAGTCCGAAGGCGCGGCATTCGGTGCGGCATTGCAGGCCC
>NZ_JBFRFE010000621.1:0-2548 GCF_052114665.1 Stenotrophomonas sp. 2YAF22
GCTCACCTCCACCTGTGCCGTGCAATCCACCGGCGGCACGATCACCGTGGCGATGGGTCAGGTCGATCTCGCATCGGTCAACGCCAATACCCGTGCCGGCCAGAAGAACTTCAGCATCAGCCTGGATTGCACCGGTTCGGGTGCCTCGCAGGACGTGGGCGTACGCTTCGGCGGTACGCCGGATGGCAGCACCGGCAATCTGAAATTGACTGCGGCGTCCACCGCGCGCCAGGTCGGCGTCGCGCTGTATGACGCCGCCGGCGTCCAGCAGAAGATCGGTGAAGATCCCACCCAGTGGGTGACCATCGCCGCCAATGGCAGCGGCCAGCTCGACTATTCCGCGTGGTACGCATCGCCGGCACAGGATGCTACGGCCGGCACCGCCAATGCATCCGGTGACTTCGTGGTGCTTTACCGCTGAGCCGCCCCGGGATGGCTGGCGTCACCGCTGGTCATCCCTTCCATCGAGAGGTGACATATGAAACCCCGTGCATCGACTGGGGCCTTCGCGCTGGCCGTCTTCCTGGCGTCCCTGCCCGCGTCGGCAGCGGTAACCCTGCAGGGCACCCGCATTGTCCATGACGCCCAGAAAGGCCGCGACGTCACGATCAAGGCCAGCAATACCGGCGGGCAACCGGCAATGACCCAGGTCTGGATCGACGATGGTGACAGCCAGGCGCGTCCAGAGAACGTGCGAACCCCCTTCCGGCTGACGCCAGCCGAGCCGCGCCTGCTGAATGCCCACCAGGGCCAGGCCTACCGCATTACGTATGCGCCGCGTCCGTCGGAGCCGGCGCTGCCGACCGACCGCGAATCGGTGTTCTATTTCAACCTGCTGGATATCCCACCCAAACCGGCCGATGCCGCGGGCAAGAACCTGCTGCAGTTCGCGGTGCGCACGCGGGTGAAGCTGTTCCACCGGCCTGCGGGTCTGCCAGGAGCAGCGCGTGATGCCGCTGCAGCACTGGTATGGTCCAGTGCAGACAATGCGTTGCAGGTCACCAACCCCACTGCCTACCACGTGACGCTGAGCACGCTGACGCTGGCTGACGGCCGCAAGGTGGACGTGGACATGATCGCCCCGGGCCAGCAGGTGCACTATGCGCTGCCGACGGGTGCATCGATGCCGAACCAGGTGACGTTCCAATGGCTGGATGATTACGGCACCCCGCGCGACCAACAGGCCACGGTAGGCGCCCCGTAACGCCGCGCATTGCGAGCCGTAGAGCTTGGCTCTGCCCGGCTGCGCTGGAACATCCGCAGAAAGCAATCGGGCAGAGCCCGGCGCTACGATGATGCACGAAGCAGCACGCGTAACGCGAAGGAGCCGGGCATTACCCGGCTCCTTTTTTTGTTACCAGCGCACGCGCATCCCCAGCTGGCCACCCACGTTGCGGTAGGCGTGGTCGCCACGCTGCACGCTCATGCCACCCCACGCCGACCAGCGCTGACCCAGCTTCAGCTCGGCACCGGCCTGCACTTCATAGCGGTTGCGTGGCATATCCGCGCCCAGGGTTTCGCCATTGAAGGCGAGTGCGTTGGTGCGCGGTCCACGCAGCCAGTTGGCCGCCATAGACGACATGGCCCTGGACGGCATCGTGTACCCCAACGAAGCGTGGAACGTGCGTGGCGTGCTGGGCCTGCCGTCGGCCAGCACCGCCGGGCAGATTCTGCCCACCGCGCGTGGCGCGGCCGGCCGCCTGTTCGCGTTCGGGTTCGATGCATGGAAGATCAGCGCCTACCTGGACAAGATGGCCAACGAAGGCGGCCTGCCAGGCGCCACCGGCACGCTGTTCCTGGACAGCAACGGCAACGTGCTGCGCGTGCCGGCCTGGTCGACCTTCAGCGGCGGCCGGCCGATGCCAATCGCCAGCGCCAACTAAGCCCCATGCCAACCGCGCGGGCACAGCGGGGCRCGGCGGTGGAAGCTGCCGCGCAGGCTTACCTGTGCAATGCCGGGCTGCAGCCGATCAGCGCCAACGAGCGCTATCGCGGCGGCAACCTGGCGTGCAATGCCGGTGGCCCGCGCGCGGTGAAGTACGGCACCAGCCGCGACAACGTGCTGGGCCTGGTGGCGGTGACCGGTACCGGCGAGGTGATCCGCTGCGGCGGCGCCTACACCAAGGACGCCACCGGCTACGACCTCACCCATCTGCTGGTGGGCAGTGAAGGCACGCTGGCACTGATCGTGGAAGCCACGCTGAAACTGACCCCGCTGCCGGTCAGCCAGGCTGGCCTGCGCGTGCTGTACCGCGATGCCGATGCCGCCGCCGCTGCCATGTCGCGGCTGATGTCGCAGCCAGTCGTTCCCACACGCTTGGAATTCATGGACGCGCGCAGCCTGGAGCTGCTGCGTCGCAATGGCGCCGACGTGCCGGAAGCGGGTGCGATGTTGCTGGTCGAGGCCGATGGCGACCACGACACCCTGCCCTACCTGTTGCAGGCATTGGCGACCGCCGCCGAGGGCGACGGCATGATCGAGCTGGATGTGGCGATGGAAGGCCGCGCGCGCGATCAGTTGTGGGCTGCACGCAAGGCCTTGTCACCC
>NZ_JBFRFE010000622.1:0-2543 GCF_052114665.1 Stenotrophomonas sp. 2YAF22
CCGGCCGCTGGCCGGCAACTGCGGTGCSCTGTGGTTGCCGGCCAGCGGCCGGCACTACCGGTCATGGGGCGGTTACGGGGTGACCGTCTCCACCACTTCCAGGCCGTACCCGGCCAGGCCGATCTGGCGGCGCGGGGTGCCCAGCACGCGCAGCTTGCCCAGGCCCAGGTCGGACAGGATCTGCGCGCCGGCACCGTTGCGGCGCCACTGGCTCACGTCCTTGTCCTTGCCGGGCACCACCGGCGCCGGCTGCTGGCGCAGGCGGGCCAGCAGGCCTTCGCCATCGCGCGGGGCCGACAGCACCACCATCACGCCACTGCCTTCGGCATCGATGGCACGCAGGGCATCGGTGGCAGCCACGCCGAAGTCATCGCGGCGCCAGTGCAGCAGGTCGGCCAGCGGGTTTTCCACCTGCACCCGCACCAGGGTCGGGGTGTCGGCATCCGGGGTGCCACGCACCAGCGCGAAATGCAGGTCGTGCGCGATGCGGTCGCGGTAGGTGACCAGCTTGAACGGGCCGAATTCGGTGTCGATCTCGCGCTCGTCCACGCGCTCGACCGTCTTTTCGGTGGCCAGGCGGTAGGCGATCAGGTCGGCGATGGAGCCCATCTTCAGGCCGTGCTCGCGGGCGAACACTTCCAGCTCCGGGCGGCGCGCCATGCTGCCGTCCGGGTTGAGGATCTCCACCAGCACGCCGGCGGGTTCCAGCCCGGCCAGCATGGCCAGGTCCACGCCGGCTTCAGTATGGCCGGCACGGGTCAGCACACCGCCTGGCTGGGCGATCAGCGGGAAGATGTGGCCCGGCTGGTGCAGGTCAGACGGCTTGGCGTTGGGCTTCACCGCGGTACGGATGGTGTGCGCGCGATCGTGCGCCGAGATGCCGGTGGTGACGCCCTCGGCGGCCTCGATGCTGACCGTGAAGTTGGTCTGGAACTGCGCGGTATTGGCCTGCACCATCGGTGCCAGGCCGAGGTCGGCGGCGCGGGTGCGGGTGAGCGGCAGGCACACCAGGCCACGGCCGTGGGTGACCATGAAGTTGATGTCGCTGGCCTTGACCAGCTCGGCAGCCATGATCAGGTCGCCTTCGTTCTCGCGGTCTTCGTCATCGACGATGACGACCATGCGGCCCAGGCGGATGTCTTCCAAGATTTCGGGGATGGGGGCGAAGTTCATGGGGTATCTCCCTGTGGGTGCTGACCGTTGGTCGGTACACTGATCAGGCGTTCCACATAACGAGCGACCAGATCGATTTCAAGATTGATCGCGCTGCCCACGCCAGTGGCCGAGAACGCGGTATTGGCCACGGTGTGCGGGATCAGTGCCACTTCAAAGCCTTCGTCATCCACTTCGTTGACGGTGAGGCTGACGCCGTCCACGCAGATGGAGCCCTTCTTGGCGATGTAGCGGCGCAGCGCGGCCGGCGCGGCGAAACGCCAACGCTGCGCGCGGGCATCTTCGTGGATGGACAGCACCTGGCCGAGGCCGTCGACGTGGCCGCTGACCAGATGGCCGCCGAGGCGGTCGGTCGGGCGCATGGCACGTTCGAGGTTGATGACTGCACCTTCGGCCAGCTGGCCCAGCGTGGTCAGGCCCAGGGTCTCGGTGGACGCATCGGCCTGGAAGCTGCCGGCATCGAACGCGATGACGGTGAGGCAGACGCCGTTGATGGCGATGCTCTCGCCCATCTGCACGTTGTCGAACGGCAGGTTGCCGACATTGAAGGTGAAGCGGACATCGCCGCCGATGGATTCGCGAGCGGCCAGACGGCCGACGCCTTCGATGATTCCAGTAAACAAGTAACGTTCTCCGCGAAAAGTGAGCGAAAAACGCCGCAAGGCAAACAGGCGGGCGCAGGGCCGCAAAGGCCCTGTGGCACCGTCTTCTTTCATCCGGACTATGACCGTCGGCTCCGGCATTGGACCGGATCTGCTGACCCCCGACGGTAAGGCCGGGGCGCTCGCGGGCTCGTGCTTGCGCACCTACCGCCGGTGGGGAATTGCACCCCGCCCTGAAGACGTTTGTGTACCGGCGAACCGGCGCGGCCATTGTAGCAGCCCCCTCTGCGGGGCCGGGACTGACCCGGCTGCCCACCGTTCAGTTGTGACGGAGTTCGCGCTATGGCGAGCGCAAGGTCGCCAGCGGCTGGCCTTTCGTAAAACTTTCATTAAAATCGGCGATCGGACGACATGAGGTCGCCACGGACTGCCGCATAGGTGGACCGCCAATGGACTGAAATTCACAGGAATTCCCATGCGCAAGATCCTGATCGTGGCCGCCCTGCTGGCCGCCGCCCCGTTCTCGGCCTCGGCCGACGCCCTGAGCTACACCTATGTCGAAGGCGGCTGGACCCAGGTCAAGACCGACGACGAAGCGTTCAACGACCCGAAGGTTGATGGTGGCTACGTGCGCGGTTCGATCGCGCTGGCCGAGCAGGTGCATGTGTTCGGCGGCTGGAACTACGGCAGCAAGTCGTACGACTACGACTACGGCTCGATGAAGCTCAAGCTGAACCAGCCGGAGCTGGGCATCGGTTACCACATGCC
>NZ_JBFRFE010000623.1:0-2538 GCF_052114665.1 Stenotrophomonas sp. 2YAF22
CACTGCTGGTGACCAAGCTGGATGATTTCCTGGCCGGCAAGCGTGACTTCGAGGTGCTGTTCACCCCGACCGCGACCACCTCGCTGGCCAGTGCCTCGTGGACCAAGAACCACCTGGTGCTGAACGTGCTGGACGACGTCAAGAACCGCCTGTCGGTGCTGACCCCGACTGCCAAGGGCTGGCAGAAGAGCGATTTCGTCGGCGCACCAGCCTTCGGCACCCTGGGCGTCAGTGCGGTCGACAGCAATGACAGCGATGCGGTGTGGCTGACCGCCACCGATTACCTGACCCCGACCACCCTGGCCATTGCCGACATCGGCAAGGCACCGGAAGTGCTCAAGACCATGCCGGCGTTCTTCGATGCCGACGGCAAGGTGATCGAGCAGCACTTCGCTACCAGCAAGGACGGTACCCGCGTGCCGTACTTCGTGGTGCACGACAAGGCGATGAAGCTCGACGGTTCCAATCCGACCCTGCTGTACGGCTACGGTGGGTTCGAGATTTCGCTGACCCCGTCGTACTCGGGTGGCATGGGCCGCGCCTGGCTGGAAAAGGGCGGCGTGTACGTGGTTGCCAACATCCGTGGTGGTGGCGAGTACGGCCCGCGCTGGCACCAGGCGGCGCTGAAGCAGAACCGTCACAAGGCCTATGAAGACATGGCTGCGGTTGCCCAGGACCTTGTTACCCGCAAGATCACTTCTGCCAAGCACCTGGGCGTGCAGGGCGGCAGCAACGGTGGCCTGCTCACCGGCAACATGCTGACCCAGTACCCGGAGCTGTTCGGTGCGGTGGTGGTGCAGGTTCCGCTGCTGGACATGAAGCGTTACAGCCACCTGCTGGCCGGCGCGTCGTGGATGGCCGAGTACGGCAACCCGGATACCAGCGACTGGGAGTTCATCAAGACCTTCTCGCCGTACCACCTGTTCGACGCGAAGAAGAGCTACCCGCCGGTGCTGTTCACCACCTCCACCCGCGATGACCGCGTGCATCCGGGCCACGCCCGCAAGATGGCCGCGAAGATGATCGAGGCCGGCAAGGACGTGACCTACTACGAGAACATCGAAGGCGGTCATGGCGGTGCAGCCAACAACGCGCAGGCCGCGCACATGTCCGCACTGGCCTACAGCTTCCTGTGGGAGCGGTTGGGCGGTAAATGATGAAATGAAAAACGCCGCCCTCGGGCGGCGTTTTTCGTTGGGGTGTGCGAATCCACGCACGGCGTGCGCTGGGCCAGCAGATCCACGCCATGCGTGGATGCCTTGGACGTTACCGGGTCACCCGCCCCAGCTTTTCAACCCGCGCGCGATACGCTCCACCGCCTCCTGCAACCGTGGTACTTCCTGGGTGTAGGCCAGGCGTACGTGCTGGTTCGATCGATGGAAGCCGAAATCCAGGCCCGGGGTGAACGCCACATGTTCGGTTTCCAGGAAGTGCGCGCAGAACGCCTGCGCGTCGTCGGTGAACGCGCTGACGTCGGCGTACAGGTAGAACGCACCCTGCGGTTCCACTTCGATGCGGAAGCCCAGTTCGCGCAGGGCCGGCAGCAGGAAGTCGCGGCGCTGCTGGAAGGCCTGGCGGCGCTGCTCGAAGATCGCCATCGCCTCCTCGCTGAAACAGGCAAGGGCCGCGTGCTGGGCGATGCTCGAAGCGCTGATGTACAGGTTCTGCGCCAGCTTCTCCAGGTCGGGTACCGCCGCTGGCGGCGCCACCAGCCAACCCAGTCGCCAGCCGGTCATGCCGAAGTACTTGGAGAAGCTGTTCAGCACGAACGCGCTGTCATCCACCTGCAGCACGCTCGCAGCATCCAGGCCGTAGGTCAGGCCGTGATAGATCTCGTCGACCACCAGGTGGCCGCCGCGCGCATGCAGCGAAGCCGAGAGGGTCGCCAGTTCATCGGCTGACAGCACGGTGCCGGTGGGATTGGCCGGCGATGCCACCAGTGCACCAACGCTGTCGGCGTTCCAGTGCTGCTGCACCAGCGAAGGGGTCAGCTGGTAGGCCGTTTCGGGTCCCACCGGAACGAGCTGCGCGCCGCCTTCCACCAGCCGCAGGAAGTGGCGGTTGCACGGATACCCGGGATCGGCCAGCAGCCAGTGGCGGCCGGGGTCGACCAGCAGGCTGCTGGCCAGCAGCAGCGCGCCGGAGCCGCCGGGCGTGACCAGGATGCGTTCGGGGTCGATATCCAGGCCGTAGTGGCTGCGATAGAAACCGCTGATCGCCTGGCGCAGGGCCGGTAGGCCGCGTGCGGCGGTGTAGCGGGTGTGGCCGGCGGCCAGCGCCGCCTGGCCGGCCCGCACGACCGGCTCGGCGGTGGTGAAGTCCGGCTCGCCGATCTCCAGATGGATCACATCGTGACCGGCCTGTTCCAGCGCCTGCGCGCGGGCCAGCAGGGACATCACATGGAAGGGAGCGATTTCGTGGCTGCGCCGGCTGTAGCCCGGCGTGTGGGGCAGGGTACTCATGCCCCACATGGTACGCCGGGCGTCCCGGTAGTGCCGGCCGCTGGCCGGCAACCTCGGAATGAACAGTCTGTTGCGG
>NZ_JBFRFE010000624.1:0-2536 GCF_052114665.1 Stenotrophomonas sp. 2YAF22
GATGATGGCGATGCACCGCACACCGCGCATCGCCGACGTGCTTGCATTCGATTTCGCCCACGCATGAGCCGATTTCCCCTGGACCTGGCAGGCTGAACGAAAACACGCGTTTGCGCGCTTGATTCAGCAAGCACGATGATGCTCTTATCACAGCCGATACCGCACACTTGCGTCGTGGTTCATCCATTCATGGGGAAGGCTTTGGTCAAGTGGTTTGCGGTCGTAGCGGCACCGATGTACTCCATGGCGATATGGGGTGGCCTGCTTCCGTCGACCGCATCGGCGCAGTCACTTGGCTATGACAACGAAGTAGTGACCTGCGAATCCCGTGACATGGGTTGGGTGCATTGCGACATCGATGTCAGCAACGGCGTCGACCTGATCCGCCAGTTGTCCAGCAACAGCTGCATCCGTGGCAGCGAGTGGGGCACCGACCGCAGTGGCGTGTGGGTGACACTGGGCTGCCGCGCCGAGTTCCGCGCGCGCCGTGCAGAGAATGATGTCGCGCCCTCGGCCGAGGGTCGCAAGCGCCTGGTGCGACGGGTGGTGCGCTGCGAGTCCAACGGTCGCCCGCAGAGCTGCCCGGTACGCCTGGACGGTGCGCCGGTACGGTTGCTGCGGCAGCTGTCGGTGCTGCCGTGCCGGGAAGGGCAGGGCTGGGGCTACAAGCGCAATGAGGTGTGGACCACCCGGGGTTGCCAGGGTGACTTCGAGGTGGCCGACGAGCAGGGCCGTTTCGTCGACATGCCGCGCCGGCTGACCTGCGAATCCAAGTCCAAGAAGCGCCGCTTCTGTGGCGCCAGCATCTCCACCAGCGCCACCATCTCCAACCAGCTTTCCAGCACCCCGTGCGAGGAAGGCAGCACCTGGGGCTGGAACCGCAACGGCATCTGGGTCGACGGCGGCTGCCGCGCCGAATTCTCGGTGAACTGACCCCGGACGGGGTCCATCCGTGCGTGGCGTGGCCCTACAATGGGGCCATGAATACCGCCACCGACCTCGATTACGCCCGCTACGACCACATCCGCCCGATCCTGTGGACCGGCGATGCCCTGCAACTGCTTGACCAGCGCAAGCTGCCGTTCGTGGTCGAGCATGTGGCCTGCCATGACAGTGATGAGGTGGCTGCCGCCATCCACGCCCTGACCGTGCGCGGTGCGCCGGCCATCGGTATCGCCGCTGCCTGGGGTGTGGTGCTGGCCGCACGTGATGTGCAGGCTGCCGATGGCGCGCATGCCCTGCAGCAGCTGGAACCGGCGCTGCAGCGGCTGAATGCCTCGCGCCCGACCGCGGTCAACCTGGCCTGGGCGCTGGCACGCATGCGACGTTGCCTGAGCGCTGCCGGCGCCGACTGGAAGGCGCTGCTGGAGGCTGAAGCGCAAGCGATCGCCGAAGAAGACCTGGCCGCCAACCGCCACATGGGCGCACTCGGTGCCGGCCTGATCGAGGCCGGCAGCGGCGTGTTGACCCATTGCAATACCGGCTCGCTGGCCACCGCCGGCTTCGGTACGGCGCTGGGCGTGATCCGCGCCGGCATGGCCCAGGACCGCATCGCCCGTGTGTTCGCAGGTGAGACCCGGCCGTGGTTGCAGGGTGCGCGCCTGACTGTATGGGAGCTGCAGCAGGACGGCATCGACGCGACGCTGATCGCCGACTCGGCCGCCTCGCACCTGATGAAGACCGGTGCGGTGCAGTGGGTGATCGTGGGCGCCGACCGCATCTGCGCCAATGGCGATACCGCCAACAAGATCGGCACCTACCAGCTGGCCATCGCGGCCCGCCACCACGGGGTGAAGTTCATGGTCGTGGCGCCGTCCTCGACGGTGGACATGGATACCGTGGACGGCAGCCAGATCGAGATCGAACAGCGCGATCCGGGCGAACTGTACGGCGTGGGGGGCACCCGCACCGTGGCCGAGGGCATCGCCGCCTGGAACCCGGTGTTCGATGTCACCCCGGGCGAGCTGATCGATGCCATTGTGACCGAGCGGGGGGTGATCCTGAACCCGACCGCAGAGAACATGCGTACCGCCTTCGGCGGTTGACGCGGGCAGGGGCGGGTGCCTTTCCGCTGGAAAGGGCTCCGACCCCGGCGTCCGGTAGTGCCGGCCGCTGGCCGGCAACCCCCTAAGTTCCTGATTTGTGCCGGTAAAATCACCGTAAAGGCAGGCGGAAAACGGCCCCGTGTGGTAGAATCCAGCGGTTGAATCGAGGTTCCGGCACGACCACCCCCGGGTGGATGCGCCGGACTGGACCGCTACCAGACAACGGAACCCGAATGGCAGAAACCGCCAAGGAAATCATCCAGGTCAACCTGGAAGACGAGATGCGCAAGAGCTACCTCGATTACGCCATGAGCGTGATCGTGGGGCGCGCGCTGCCAGATGCGCGCGATGGCCTCAAGCCGGTGCATCGTCGTGTGCTGTTTGCGATGAATGAACTCAACGCGCACAGCAACAAGCCCTACTTCAAGTCGGCACGTATCGTCGGTGACGTCATCGGTAAGTACCACCCGCATGGCGACAGCGCGTGCTAC
>NZ_JBFRFE010000625.1:0-2533 GCF_052114665.1 Stenotrophomonas sp. 2YAF22
GCTGGCCGAGGATCCGTTCGTGCTGGCGTGCCGGCGCGATCATCCGCTGGCCCGCAAGCGCACGGTGGAATGGGCCGATCTGGCCGAGCACCAGCTGATCACCGTGCATCGCACCAGTGGCAATCGCACGCTGCTGGACGGCGCATTGGCGCGCGAGAACCTCAAGCTGAGCTGGCATTACGAAGTGACTCACCTGTCCACCTCGCTGGGCATGGTCGAGGCCGGCATCGGGGTATCGGTGCTGCCGAAAATGGCGACCCCCGACGGCGATCATCYGACGCTGGTGACGCGTTCGATCGGCAATCCGGTGGTGTCGCGCACCATCGGGATCGTGCGCCGTCGCGGTGCCCTGCTCTCGCCCACCGCAGAGCGGTTCCTGCAGATGCTGATGAGCCAGTGGCGCGCGCAGACCTGAGTGCGGCTTAGTCCGCAGGGCGTGTTGCAGCTGTGACTTTCTGGCCGCCATCAAGTGCGCTGCTGGCCAGCAGCTGTTCGGCCAGCCCGCGGTAGATCGGCACCCGGCAGACCATGCCGGACACGCCCCGGGCAATCAGCACGGTGGCCAGGATCGGCAGCAGCAGATCGCCGCTGTCGGTCAGCTCCAGCGAGATCACTGCCGAGGTCAGTGGCGCCTGGGTCACGCCGGTCAGGTAGGCGCACATGCCCAGCAGCACGAACGCCTTCGGGTCCACTGCCGGCATCAGTACGGCGAGGTTGTGCCCCAGCCCTGCCCCCACCGCAAGCGCTGGTGAGAACAGCCCGCCGGGGATGCCCGCCACGTAGGACGCCAGGTTGGCGAGCAGCTTCATCAGGCCGAACTCGTGACCGACGATTGCCTGGCCCTGCACCAGACTGCGCGCCTGCTCATAACCGGTACCAAACGCGCCATTGCCGAACAGCAGCGCAAGCACCACCACGATCAACCCGCAGGCCGCAGCCAGTACCACCGGATGGTCCCGCTTGAGCCGGCCCAGCCAGCGCGGATGACCGGACATGGTCAGCAGTACGACCCGCGCGAACAGTCCGCCCAGCAGACCGGCGACCACGCCGCACAGCACAATGGCACCCCACGCCTGGCCCAGGGGCAGCAACGCCGAGACGTGCCCGAAGTAGGTGTAATTGCCCAGCAGGCCCAGGGACACCACGCCGCCCACGATGACCGCCGTGAGCAGGGTGCCCGAGAAGCGGTGCTCGAAGCGCCCACTCAGCTCCTCGATGGCGAACACGATGCCCGCCAGGGGCGTATTGAAGGCCGCGGCGATGCCGGCCGCGCCACCTGCCAGCAGGAAGTGCGACAGTTCGCGGGGGTCCTTGAATCCGAACCAGCGCCCGAACAGGTACATCAGGCTGGCACCCACGTGCACGGTAGGGCCCTCGCGGCCCACCGACGCTCCTCCAAGCAGGGACAGCGAGGTCAGCAGCAGTTTGCCGGCCGAAACCGCAGGCGAGAGGTTGACTTGCCTGAATTGCGGGTCCGGTTGTTCCAGCGACGCGATGACCTGCGGAATACCGCTGCCGCGGGTGGGCCTGAGCGCGCCGGCGGTCAGCCAGGCCAGCAGTGCGAAGATGCCCGGCGTAAGCAGCAACGCCCACCAGGGGGAATGGGCGATGACGCGCTGGAAGACATGGAAGGCGGCATCACTGGCCTTGGCGAACACGATGGCAACCAGCGCCACCGCCACCGCGCCGCTCCACAATGCCGCGCGCCGGCGCCATCCTTCGGTCAGCACCATCGCTGAAATACGTGCGCGGAGACGTTGAAGATCGAACATCGGGTAATTCTGCGAGCGCGCGTGGCATCAGGGAAGTGGCTAGTGTGGCGGTTGAACCTGCCGCATCCGGTGAAGGGCAGCGCCATCGCTACCTGCTGCCGGAGCCGGAGCCGGTAGCGCCGGTGCAGCCAAGCAGCCGCGGGCAACCCGGAGAACCTGCAGAGGATTGGCAATCAGGTGACAGTGACTCCAGCCGGATCATCACCATTGTCGATTTCCCACCGCAGCTCGAACCTCAGCTCCAGCTGCTGTCCCGGCTGCAGCCGGGTGGGCGCCAGCGTGAAGCCATCGGGTGGGCCGGTCTGTGGCTCCACGCAGGTGGCGTGCGCGGCGCCGTCATAGACCACCCAGTGATCGGTGTCGGCGCGCAGTCGCAGCCGCTGGCCAGCGGAAACCAGCGTGACCTCGCGATGGTTGATGAAGCAGTCGTCCCAAGGGCCTTGCGCCGGATCCACGCAGGGCAGGACGGCGATGCCCTCCCCATCGCGGGGGTACATCGCGGCTGGCGCGAACAGCAACCGGTCCGGCTTGCGGAACCACGGGTGCCAGCCGAGCACGGCCGGCATCGGCGTGTCGCCTGCCTGTACGGCCAGGCGCAGTTGCAGGCAGTCGGGCTGCACGTGGATGTGCTGCGATGCCCTGCCCCCGAAGGGCCAATGACCATCCTCGGGAAGGTCCAACGACAGCGACGCGCCGTCCGATTCAAGGCGGTCGATGCGCCAGGGCCGTGAGAAGCCAACGCCATGGATGGCGTGCACTCC
>NZ_JBFRFE010000626.1:0-2528 GCF_052114665.1 Stenotrophomonas sp. 2YAF22
CGTCGATTCGGCGGGTGCAGGGCGCAGCCCTGCCGCACTCCCCCCACAAAATGTGAAGGCCACACGGTGACGAGTTCACCGCCCCTTCGGCTAACATTCGCCCATGCCGCATACCACCACGACTCCGCCCGCATTGCAGGATGGCGACCTGCTGGCCGCCATCGACCTTGGCTCCAATAGTTTCCACATGGTCATCGCGCGTTACACGCTTGGCCAGCTGCGGGTGATCGACCGCCTGCGCGAAACCGTGCGCATGGCCGACGGCCTGGACGGCAAGGGTGGACTCTCCGCCGCAGCGCGACAGCGCGCGCTGGAGTGCCTTGCCCGCTTCGGCCAGCGCATCCGCAATGTTCCGCCGCATCGCGTGCGTGCACTGGCCACCAATACAGTGCGCCAGCTGCGTTCGCCGCAGGCCTTCCTGATGCCGGCCGAAACCGCGCTCGGGCACGCCATCGAAGTGGTCAGTGGCCGCGAAGAGGCGCGCCTGATCTATCTGGGCGTGGCCCATGCACAACCGCCCAAGCCCGATCAGCATCGACTGGTCATCGACATCGGTGGCGGCTCGACCGAGTTCATCATCGGCAAGGGCATGCAGACCCTGGAGCGCGAGAGCCTGCAGGCCGGCTGCATCGCCAGCACCCGTCGCTTTTTCCCGGGCGGCAAACTCAGCAAGAAGCGCTGGAAGGACGCACTGGCCGAGATTGGCCGGGAGTTCCAGCCCTTCGCCAGCAAATACCGCGCGCTGGGCTGGCAGGAAGCACTGGGGTCGTCTGGTACCCACAAGGCCATCAGCGAAATCTGCGCGACGATGAAGCTGAGCAAGGGTGCGATCACCGCCGAGGCGTTGCCGCAGCTCCGCGATGAGCTGCTGAAGGCCAAGAAGATCGACGACATCGTGCTGCCTGGCCTGTCCAGCGATCGCCGCCCGATCATCGCCGGCGGCATCCTGGTGCTGGAGGCCGCCTTCCAGGCGCTGGGCCTGCAGAAGCTGCTGGTCAGCAAGGCCGCGATGCGCGAGGGCATCCTCTATGACATCCTCGGCCGTGCCGGCGACAACGACCCGCGCGATGAATCGGTGGCCGCCCTCACCCATCGCTATGGCATCGATACGGTGCAGGCCGGCCGCGTGCAGGACACCGCGCTGTCGTTGCTGGAGCAGGTGCAGGAGCGCTGGAAGCTGGATGCCGATGACGCACGCATGCTTGGCTGGGCCGCACGCCTGCATGAGCTGGGGCTGATGATCGCCCACAGCGGTTACCACGTGCATGGCAGCTACGTGCTGGAAAACTCGGATATCGCCGGCTTCTCGCGGCAGGAACAGCAGATGCTGGCGACGCTGGTGCGCAATCACCGCCGCGGCATCAGCAAGACCGCCTTCGATGCCATTCCCGAACGCCTGCTGCTGACCGCACGGCGCCTGGCTGCCCTGCTGCGCCTGGCGGTCCTGCTCAACCGCGCGCATGAGGACGCACCGCTGCCGGTGCTGGAACTGACTGCCGACGACAGCCGCCTGTCGCTGATCGTGCCGCAGGACTTCATCGATGCGCGCCCGCTGCTGCGCGCCGACCTGATCGGCGAGACCGAAGGCATCGCCGGGCTGGGCATCCAGTTCCGTCCGTTCGTGGTCTGATCAGGACGCCGAGGGCGCCCACGCATCACCCGTCGGCGCCCGATTACATTTCGTTACAGTTCGCGCAATCGACCGCCGATTCCTGCTGCACCGCAGCAGCTGGCGGGGACGGTGTGCGCCTCGTCCTGACGTAAACCCCTGCTTTTGTTCACGTTTGGTGAAAACGCGCGATGCGTAACGACACAAAGCGACACGCGCTCTTTACAGAGCATTAACCAACGAGACTACTATCGGGTCATCGGCTCGGTCCTGGACCTGCCGATTCCTTCGACGCCCGTTTTGGCGTCCTTTGCACGACCCGAGAGAGAGAGCTCGTCATGACTTCACGCACCACCGCACTGGGGCAGGCCATCCGCTACGCCCTGGCAACCACCGCGACGCTGGCTGCGCTGCCGGCGTTCGCCCAGAGCAGCAGCACCGCCTCGCCGACCAACCTGGACCGCATCGAGATCACCGGTTCCCGTATCCGCCAGGTGGACGTTGAAACGTCGCAGCCGGTACTGGCACTGACCCGCGCCGACATCGAGCGCCAGGGATTCAGCTCGGTGTCGGACATCCTGCAGAACGTGACCGCGATGGGCAGCCCGACCATCAGCCGCGCCAACGTGCTGTCGGCCGGTGAGGATGCTGGTGGTACCTACGTGAACATGCGCAACCTGGGCACCCAGCGCACGCTGGTGCTGGTCAACGGCAAGCGCATGGGTATCAGCACCTCGGGCTACCAGGACGTGTCGACCCTGCCGGTGTCTGCGGTCGAACGTATTGAAGTGCTGAAGGACGGCGCCTCGGCGATCTACGGTTCCGACGCGATGGCCGGCGTGATCAACATCATCACCCGCACCAACGTCAACGGCGTCACCGCCAACGTCTACCACGGCCAGTACAGCGAGGGCGACGG
>NZ_JBFRFE010000627.1:0-2528 GCF_052114665.1 Stenotrophomonas sp. 2YAF22
GGTTCACAGCTCAACGTCACCAACCAGCGCGTGGGTGCGGTGGAAACCCGGGTCGGTGATTTCGACTCGCGCATCGCCACCGTTGAAACCAGCGCGGCCAGCTCGGTCGGCTACGACGATGCCAGCCGTGACCGCCTGACCCTGGCCGGTATCCAGGGCACCACCATCGACAACGTCGGCGCCGGCAGCATCGCCTCCGGCAGCCGCCAGGCGATCAACGGTGGGCAGCTGTTCCAGTCGCTCAGCGATGCCGCCAGCTTCCTCGGCGGCGGTGCCAGCGTCGGCATGCAGGGCGTGTTCGTCGCGCCGAACTATGTGATCCAGGGGTCCACCTACAGCAACGTCGGCGACGCGCTGGGCGCACTGGACCGCAAGGTCAGCGAGATCGATCGTCGCACCGCCAGCGGCACGCGTTCCGGCGCGGCCAGCCTGCGTTCGATGGCCGCTCCGCTGGACGCAGACGCGTCCAACGTGGCCACGGCGTCGGCTGCCACCGACGCGAGCCTGGCTGATGGCGGATCGGCAACGGCCCGTGTGCAGGGCACGCCGACCGCTGCCAGCGCAGGCAGTGCTCAGCCAGCACTGGTCGCAGGCGGTGGCGTCAACGCCGTCGCGATGGGCGATGGCGCAGTCGCCAGCGGTGCATCGTCCACCGCTGTCGGCCAGGGCGCGAGTGCAACGGCGGCCAATGCGGTGGCGCTGGGCCAGGGCTCGGTTGCCGATCGCGCCAACACCGTCTCGGTCGGCAGTGAGGGCAACGAACGCCAGGTCACCAACGTGGCGGCCGGTACCACCGCAACCGATGCGGTCAACAAGGGCCAGCTGGATCGTGGCATCACCACCGCCAACAGCTACACCGACAGCCGCGTTCAGGCAGTCACCGACAGCTTCGATGTGTTCAAGGGCGAAGTTGATGGACGCCTGCGCCACATGGATCGCCGCATCGACCGCCAGGGCGCGATGAGCGCAGCGATGCTCAACATGGCCACCAGTGCCGCCGGCATCCGCACCCAGAACCGGGTCGGCGTCGGCATCGGTTTCCAGGGCGGCGAGTCGGCCATGTCGCTGGGCTACCAGCGTGCGATCAGCGATCRCGCCACGGTCACCGTCGGTGGTGCCTTCAGCAGTGATGACAGCTCGGTCGGCGTCGGTGCCGGCTTCGGCTGGTAAGTGCGCAACAACGTGCCGGTGGGCATCCCATCGGCACGTCGAGCAGTGAGCGCCAAAGGGGCGTGGCACGGCAACCCTGGTGGGCCAGCCAGGGCAGTCGCAGGGAGTGATGGCCGTAGTGAGCTCCGCCCGTGCAACGGGCGGAGAAGGAAAGCTCAACCATGACCTTGAAGAGGATTTCGAACGTGACCAAGAAGCAGACCCTTCGCATCAATGTGCTGGCTGCCGCCGTGTTGTCGCTGACTGTCGGCGTCGGTGCGGCGCATGCGGCCAAGCCGGGCGTGGCCAAGGAGCCGGCGCGCGTGGCCAGCACTGCCCAGCAGAGCGTGGACGGCATCATCGTGAAGTACCGCAACGGCACCGCGGCCGCCAGCGATCGTTCGACCAAGCTCTCGGTCGTGCAGTCGGCACTGTCGCGTGCCATCGTCAGCAGCGGCACCACCAGCCGTGCTGCGGCACTTTCCCCGCTGGTGGAGCGCAAGCTCGGTACCGGTGGCGACCTGATCCGCCTGAAGTCCCGGCTGGGCTCGGCCGACATGCAGAAGGTACTGGCTGAACTGAATGCCGATCCGTCGGTGCAGTACGCGGTGGCCAACGTGCGCCTGCAGCGCTCGGACCTGCGTGCCACCAATGCGCAGCCGGCACTGGTGCCCAACGATCCCAACTACGCGCAGTACCAGTGGAACTTCTTCAACGCCACCGGTGGTGTGAATGCACCGGCCGCGTGGGATCTCTCGCAGGGCGAGGGCATCGTGGTCGCCGTGCTCGATACCGGCATCCTGCCGGGCGTGCCGGATTTCGGCAGCAACCTGCTGGAAGGCTACGATTTCATCAGTGACAAGGAATCCTCGCGCCGCCCGAACGATGGCCGCGCACCGGGTGCCACCGACTACGGCGACTGGGTGGAAACGGCCAACGAGTGCTACACCGGTTCCGAACCGGAAGGCAGTTCCTGGCACGGCACGCACGTGGCCGGCACCATTGCCGAGGTGACCAACAACGGCAGTGCCCTGGCAGGCCTGGCCTACAAGGCCAAGGTGTTGCCGGTGCGCGTGCTGGGCAAGTGCGGCGGCACCCTGGCCGACATCAGCGACGCCATCACCTGGGCGTCGGGCGGCACCGTGCCGGGCATTCCGGCCAACACCAATCCGGCGGAAATCATCAACATGAGCCTGGGTGGTGGTGGCGCCTGCGATGCCGCCTATCAGGACGCGATCAACGGCGCCGTGTCGCGCGGCACCCTGGTGGTGGTCGCGGCCGGCAATGAAACCGACAACGCGTCCAAATACCGTCCGGCCAGCTGCAACAACGTGGTGGCGGTGGGTGCGACCCGTGTCACCGGTGGCATCACCTATTAC
>NZ_JBFRFE010000628.1:0-2511 GCF_052114665.1 Stenotrophomonas sp. 2YAF22
CCGCAGCGCCTGCTCAGCGAGCGTGGCGGCGAGCGTCGCGCGGCGGCTACGGGCTCGGCGCTGTTGGCGCTGGCAGYCGACGACGAACCCGACGCAGCCGATCTGGCCAGCCTGCGCCTGCCGATGCGGCGGGTGCTGGCCCATCACCTGGGCGCGCGCGGGTTGAAATCGTGGGAGATGCTCGAGCAGCTGACATCCCGGCGTTGAGGGGTGTTCGGCAGGGCTTGCAGCCCTGCACCTGCCCAGTCCAAGGCACGAGCCAGAGCAACAGCAACAGCGTGCATTCCGTGGGGAGGCGGGGTGGGTCCGGTTGCGGGGGACGCCGTAAACCCATCCCTGAAGTGACCCCCTAAAGTTGGACAGTTGGGGGATCAGGCAGCCAGCGCGACCTGTTCCCGGTACTTTACCGGGCTCAGGCCCTTTAGTTTCAGTCGGATACGGTCTTCGTTGTAGTACCGGATGTACTCCGTCAGTCCCGCTTCCAGACTTTCGATGCTGTCAAAGCTGTTCAGGTAGAAGAATTCCGACTTCAGTGTCCCGAAGAAGCTCTCCATGGCCGCGTTGTCCAAGCAGTTGCCACGCCGGGACATGCTCTGTTTCAGCGAGTGCTTCGCGAGCTTGTGGCGGTAGTTTTCGTGCTGGTAATGCCAGCCTTGGTCAGAGTGGATCATCGGTCGATCTTCGGGCGAAAGCTTCTTGATCGCTTGGTCCAGCATGTCCCCCACCAGGTCGAACACCGGTCGACGCTTCATCTGGTACGCCACGATTTCGCCGTTGTAGAGATCCATGATCGGCGAAAGATAGAGCTTCATGCCCTGCACCTTGAACTCGGTTACGTCGGTCACCCACTTCTGGTTGGGCGTCTGGGCCTCAAACTGGCGGCCCAGATCGTTGGAGACCACGACATTGGCCGCTCCCTTGAAGGCGCGGTAGCGCTTGATGCGTACCCGCGATTGCAGGCCCAGCTCGGCCATCAGCCGCTGCACCCGCTTGTGGTTGATGGCCTCGCCCTGATTGGCCAGTTCCAGCGTTATGCGACGGTAGCCGTAGCGCCCTTGGTTCTCATCGTAAATCGCGCGGATACGCTCAAGCAGTTCCTCCTCGCCCTCATCTGGATGGGCCAAGGCGTTCACCTGGTAATAGAACGTGCTGCGTGACAGTTCGGCCGCCTCGAGCAAAAGCGGCAACGCATGGGCCTGCCTCAATCCTTGGACGGCTTGCGCTTTGCGCGCTGCGCCGCCTGCTCTTCCTGGATCAAGGCATCGAGCTTTTTTAGGTAGGCGGTCTCCGCACGCAGATAGGCCACTTCCTTGAGGAGCTCATCGCGGCTCATGTCCTCGGCGGGCTTGGACGAGCGGGTCTTTTTCATCGGTCTTGGTGGCGGTGGTGGAGGTGGTGCCAGCGCTTGAGCGCCAGCGCGAGCATACAACCGTTGCCATCGCCCCACCGCGCCGGCATCTCCGATCTGGAAGTGCGTGGTGGCCTCGCGCGCGGACATGCCCTCCTGGCCCATCTTTTCAAGCACCTCCAGCTTGAACTGGAGATCATAGGATCGGGGTTTGCGGTCAAACCCTTGCCGACCATGCAGCCGGTAGGTCGCAGCCCACCGCCTGACCGTGGAGAACTCCAGGCCATGGCGGCGGGCAACCGCCTTGACCGATGTGGAGGTCTTGCAGGCCTCTTTGGCGACCTGCAATTTGAAACAAACCTCATATCTATTCATGTAACCCTCGGGGTCGGATCAGGTGTCCAACTCCTGGGGGTCACTTCAGGGATGGGTTTACGGCGTCCCCCGCGCACCCACCCCGCCCGGCCAAGCGCAGCTGTTGCTTGCACGACCACACCAGCCACGAGGGGCTCCGCCGTTGGCCGTATCCCGCCGATAGGCGCGATAATGAAAGGATGGAAACCGTCCGCATCGCCACCCGCAAGAGCCCGCTCGCCCTCTGGCAGAGCGAACACGTCGCCGACCGCCTGCGCCAGGCACATCCCGATCTGCACGTGGAACTGGTGCCGATGAGCACCCGCGGCGATGAAGTGCTTGACCGCTCGCTGGCGGCCATCGGTGGCAAGGGCCTGTTCCTCAAGGAACTGGAACTGGCCATGCTGCGTGGCGAGGCCGACTGCGCGGTGCACTCGTTGAAGGATGTGCCGATGGAACTGGATGCGCCGTTCGCGCTGCCGGCAATGCTGACCCGCCACGATCCGGCCGATGGTTTCGTCTCCAACCTTTATGCCTCGCTGGATGCACTGCCGATCGGTGCGCGCGTCGGTACCTCGTCATTGCGCCGCCAGGCCCAGCTGCGTGCACTGCGCCCGGACCTGGAACTGCTGGACCTGCGCGGCAACGTCAACACCCGTCTGGCCAAGCTCGACAACGGCGGCTACGACGCCATCGTGCTGGCCGTGGCCGGGCTGGAACGGCTGGGCCTGGGCAATCGCATCGTCGCCCGCCTGCAGCCGCCGCAGTGGTTGCCGGCACCAGCACAGGGTGCAGTGGCGGTGGAATGC
>NZ_JBFRFE010000629.1:0-2507 GCF_052114665.1 Stenotrophomonas sp. 2YAF22
GGCCGGCAGATGCGGGGTTTCCAGGTTCATCGGGTTGCCGGCCAGCGGCCGGCACTACCGTGCTGCTTCAGCGCGGCTGCTTGATCGGCAGCACGAGGCGGAAGCGCGAGCCGACGCCTGGGGTGCTGTCCAGATCGATGCGGCCGTGGTGCTTGTTGATGATGCTGTAGGAGATCGACAGGCCCAGGCCGGTACCGCTGCCCACCGGTTTGGTGGTGAAGAACGGATCGAAGATGCGCTGGCGCAGTTCCGGCGAAATGCCACCGCCGGTGTCTTCGAACTCGACCCACACCGTGTCGCCGTCCACGCCGGTGCGCACGGTGATCGTGCCGCGCTCGGCGATGGCATGGCCGGCGTTGAGCAGCAGGTTCATGTAGACCTGGTTCAACTCCGAGGGCAGGCATTCCACCAGCGGCAGCTGGCCGAACTCGCGCACCAGGTGCACCTTGTACTTGAGCTCGTTCCAGATGATGTTGATGGTCGATTCAAGGCCGGAATGCAGGTCGACCAGCTTCCACGACTCGTCGCGGCCGGAATAGGAGAAGTCCTTCAGGTCGCGCACGATGCGGGTGACGCGCTCGATGCCTTCGCGTGACTCGGCCATCAGCTGCGGCAGATCGCGGCTGATGAAATCGATGTCCAGGCGGTCACGGATATCGTCGATTTCCGGAATCAACGCCTTCGGGTCGGGCGCACGCAGGGCGCGTTCGTAGGCTTCGATCACCGTGAACAGGCTGCGCAGGTATTCCTGCAGGCTGCCCAGGTTGGAATGCACGTAGCCGATCGGGTTGTTGATCTCGTGCGCCACGCCGGCGGCAAGCTGGCCGATGGAGGCCATCTTCTCCGACTGCAGCAGCTTTTCCTGGGTGCCGTTCAAGCGCAGGTAGGCCTGGCGCAGTTCGGCATGGCGCTGCTGCAGTTCGCGTTCGTAGTCTTCCTGGCCTTCGATATGGCGGAACAAGGCCAGGTAGTGCCCCGAACCGGGTTCGCCATGGAAGTACAGATGGGCGATGACCACGCCCTCGCCCAGCGGCAGGCTGCCGTTCCAGTGACCGTGCTGGCGCGCATGTTCCAGCGCATCCGGCGGCAGCAGCTGGCGCAGGCGCWGTGGCGGCGGCAAGGTGCCTTCATCGCTGCCCAGCAGGCTCTGYGCGGCCGGGTTGGCCAAGGCGACCTGCCCATCTTCGGTGAACAGCAGCAAGCCCTCGCGCAGGCGCTCAAGCAGGGCCTGCAGCACCGGTTGCGGCGGAAGGGGGGCGGTAACCAGAACGTTGGCGGCAGACACGGCGGCTCGGGGCGATCAAACAGGCGCCCAATATACGCGTTCACGCGGCGGCCTACAGCCGCCATCGGGCGGTCAGCCGACCGCCGGTCCTGTCAGGCGACGGCGAGCGGCCGCCGCGCGGTGACGGTATGCGACTGGCCCTTGGCATCGTAGGCCGAGGACTCTTCGGTGCGGCCCATCTGGCGCAGTGCCCAGTTGACCTCGCGCCGGCGCCGCGACAGCAGCACACCGTTGGCGCGGTTGCGCTCGGCCAGTTCCTGCAGCTGCTCGCCCTCGCCCACCGGTGGCGCGCCTTCCAGCGCACGCAGCGCTTCCAGCTTCGCACCGGTGGCACGGATCAGGGCATGCACGTCGTGCTCGACCAGGGCCTGGCGTTCAACGTCCAGGGCCTGGGCAAGGCGCTGCAGCGGCTCGCTCATCGCCGCGGTCATCCTTGCAGCTGCTGGTCCAGTTCAAGCATGCGCGAAGCGATCGCGTCCGGATTGATCTTGTAGGTGCCGTTCTGAAGCGATTCGCGCACCGCTGCAACACGCTGGGCGTCGATCGCCGGAGCGGTGCTCAGCTCACGCTCGATGGCCTGCAGGTTGGTGGCTTCGCCGGTCAGGCGCAGGCTGTCGGCCGCCTCGACTGGACGTGCCGCCGAATCGGTGCTGACGCCGGGCTTGGCGGCCGGGGTGGTCACGCTGCGCAGTGCCTGGGGGACCTGCAGGTTGCCGTCGATTTTCTGGCTCATGGGGTGTCCTGGAGTTGCCGTACACAAGGGATAACGGCCGCAGGGCCGTGATCTTTAGGGGAATTCTGCATTATTTCAACGCGCCACGATTACGTCACCGGTCGCGTCCACCGTGCCCTGCACGATACGGCGAGAGGACAGGTTTTCCACCGAGACGCGCTCGTTCTGGCCGGCATCGCCCAGTGCGCGGCCGGCGATGCGGACCTCGACCGAACCACGCCGCGATACCAGTGCCACACTGTCTCCTCGCTTGATGAGACGCTGTGCAACCAGATCGTTGCTCGACAACAGTGTTCCTGCCGGCAACGGCCGACGGGCGATGCGGCCGATCGCTGCGGCGGGATCGGCCAGCACTGCGCCGGCAATCCGTGCCGCGTCACGCTGGGCAGTACTGATATCGGCAGCGGCGATGGATTCTCCAGTGCCGATGCCACGGGTCAGCACCAGCACGGTCTGGTTGCGGCGCACCTTCACCGGCACGAACAGGCG
>NZ_JBFRFE010000630.1:0-2494 GCF_052114665.1 Stenotrophomonas sp. 2YAF22
CGCCCGAAGTTGGACTCGAACCAACGACCCCCTGATTAACAGTCAAGTGCTCTAACCGGCTGAGCTATTCGGGCGGGGAGGCGCATTCTAGACGCTCATTGCGAGGCTTGCAACACCTTCGTCTCTTACCAGCAACCCGCCACCTTGGCCTCGGTGGGCGTCTTGCGCCCCGCCTGGTCCAGGGTCAGGGTGCCGCACTTGTCCTTGTCCTGGCCAGTCCCCGGCACCGCTTGCAGCGTGAACGCCGATGACGTCGCCGCACCGGACAACGACAACGTGTAGTACGACTTGCCCTCCCGGGGCGAGACGGTGAACGGCAGAGTCATCCCGCTGTACGTGTTCTGCACGGTATGGAAGCGCTCCAGCTGCTGTGCCAGCTCCACCAGATCGGCCTTCGCCTGTGCACGCCGGGATTTGCGTACGTGCTCGCTGTAGGACGGAATGGCGACGGCGGCGAGGATCGCGATCACGGCGACCGTGATCATCAGCTCGATCAGGGTGAATCCGCGGGCGTTGCGGCGGAGGGTAAAGGCGTTCATTCAATGTCCTCGAACTGCATCATCAACGGATCTGCCGCCACGACTGGCGACCACACGCACGCGGCTTGTACAGCGGATCGGCGCCCGGGCTGCGCAGTACGAACGTGCAGGCCTCGGCTTCCAGCAGCTTGTCGACCGTACAGCTGGAGGTAGCAGGGTCGCACGGCTCCAGCTTGGGCACGAACATGTTGGTACCTGTCACCGGAGGTCCCTGCCCCAGATCTCCGCCCTTGGTCAGGGCCACGGCCGCACAGTCGCCGGTACAGATCGAGGTGCCGCCGATGGTCGAGCTCAACCCACTCATTGACCCACCGCCGGACAACAGGTTCAGGCCGTACATCCAGTTCACACCGCCCCCGCTGCCGCAGATGGCGGTACCTGGAACATAAGTGGTGAAGTACACCGTGCCGCCCTGTACGTTCGGGTTGCCCACGAAGCGCTCACCTTCGATGCTGCTGTTCACCACCAGATCCACATACCAGCCGCGAACAGCGCCGTACACGAAACTGGTGCTGCTGACGGCACGCGCCGAGTAGCCATCGGTGGCCGTAGTGGTGATGATGTTCTGCTGCACCAGGTTGGCGCGCCCGCCAGCCGCCGTCTGCAGGTTGTCCCACACACCGTACAGGCTCTGCACCGGCGAGGAACTGCTGACCGCGTTGTCATCGGCGGCGAAGTACTGGCCGGTGCCGAAGAACAGGCTGACGCCACCGCTGGGGCCACGAGTGACTTCGATGCCGCCCATGATCGGCTGCGGTTTGCTGTTGCGCACAGCGGTGAACAAAGGCGCCCCTCCCAATGCCACCCCCCAGTTGGCCGGGTTGGTATCGGACAGGTCGAACTTCCAAAGGTTGCCCTGCATGTCGCCGCTGTAAACCGTATCAGTGATGCCGTCGTTGTTCTTCAGCGCCACCGTGGCCACGTTGATCAGCCCGTTGCGGTTGGCGTAGGCCGCACCGGTCGGGGAGATCCTGCGCAGCACCTTGCCCGTGGCGATGTCGACCACGAACAGCACCGGCTTGCCGCTGGTGGAATTGACGCCGTTGCCGAACAGCGCCACGAAACGTGGCTGGCCGCCAGCCGTGGTGCCCGATACCGGAACCACCACCGGCTTGCCAAGTACGAAGCCCAGATCCGACTCGGTCTTTCCCGACACTTCCCACAGCACGTTGCTGGCACCGAAGCCGGTCGGATTGCCTACGTCCAGCGCGAACACCGATCCGTTGCTGGCCTTGCCACCACTGGGCGCCACCGACGAGCCACCACCACCGGTGGTACCCACCAGCACAGTGCGCCAATTGCTGCCGTCGTACACGTCCGACGATGTCAGCGGACCATCCACGTAGTAGCGGTGACCGTACTTGGGGTTGGCCAGTTCAGCGATGTGCTGTAGCGACGCCGACGGAATGAATGCCAGCTCCTCGTTCCCGGCTGCGGCAGTGTCCGAACCATTGAAACCATGCAGCATGCCGTCGTTGGCACCGACATAGATCATCGTCGGCGGGCCACTACTCGCCCGCTTTGCCTTGAGATACGTGGCGTACGCCGCGCCCAGCGTCTTCTTCCATGGAGCCGCCTGGACACTCCAGTAGCCGTAACCGAAGTCATCACGGTTGGAAACGACCTCGGTACCCGAGTTGACGATATCGCCCAGCGGCGAGGTGCGCGTGCGGAAACCACTGATGGCAGCACCACGCAGGTAGCTGACCAAATTGGCCGAGGTCTTGCCGGTGTACCAGTCCGGACGCGTGACCAGGCCGAGGGTCGCAGCCTTTGCGTTGTCATCGGCACCGGGTACGTTGGCCGAAGTGAACTCTGCCACCTTCGCAGCGGTAACCGTGTCCTTGGCCGAATCGGTGGAGGTGGGCGCCGTTGCCATGTAGATGCGCCGGGTTGATGAAGCGAGCTTGCTCGATGCCCGCCACAGCTCTGCACCGTCGGCACCGGTACTGGTC
>NZ_JBFRFE010000631.1:0-2493 GCF_052114665.1 Stenotrophomonas sp. 2YAF22
GGTCTGCAGCGCCGAGCGCGCCGGCATGCGCAGGGCGATGATCGCGATGATTGCGGCAAGGATGATCGAGGTACCCGTGGCCGAGAACCAGTCGAACTTGTACACCGCCTCATAGCTCAGCGGCGCATCGACGATCGGCGGCATCTTCTGCACCATCTGGTCCAGGCCCGGCACCGGAATCTTCAGCACCCAGCCTTCAAGCGGGCCACCGGCTGCGAACAGCGACTTGAACGGCTTGATGCTCCACACGGTGACCATCGCAGTGAGGATCAGGAACGGCGACCACGCCTTGGCGATCTGGCCGACGCTGTGGCGCGGCGCCTCCATTGCCTGTGCGGCCGCCTCAGCGCTGGTTTCGGTATCGAAGCGGAAGATCCGTACCGGCTTCCAGCGGCGCAGGAACAGGGTCAGGCAGACCAGCGACGCCAGCGAGGCGGTGATGTCCGGCAGTTCCGGGCCGATGAAGTTGGAGGTCAGGTACTGGGCAATGGCGAACGAACCGCCGGCCACCAGCACTGCCGGCCAGGTTTCCTTGATGCCGCGCCAGCCATCCATGATCGCCATGATCCAGAACAGCACGATGATGGTCAGGAACGGCAGCTGGCGGCCCGCCATCTGGCCGATCTCGAAGGCATCCAGGCCCGTCACCTGCCCCGCCACGATGATCGGAATGCCCATCGCGCCGAATGCCACTGGCGCGGTATTGACGATCAGGCACAGACCGGCTGCATACAGCGGCTTGAAGCCCAGCCCGACCAGCAGCGCGGCGGTGATCGCCACCGGCGCACCGAACCCGGCCGCGCCTTCTAGGAACGCACCGAAGGCGAAGCCGACCATCAGCATCTGCAACCGCTGGTCCTCGGTGACCGACAGGATCGAGGCGCGGATGATGTCGAACTGGCCGGTCTTGACCGAAACCTTGTACAGGAACACCGCGCCGATGATGATCCAGGCAATCGGCCACAGGCCATATACGAAGCCGAAGCCGGCCGCGCCCAGCGCCTGCGCCACCGGCATGCGATAGAACAGCAGCGCCACGCCAAGCGCGATGGCCACGGTGATGGTGCCGGCGATCCAGCCCTTCATGCGCAGCACGGCCAAGGCAATGAAGAAGAAGGCGATCGGCAGCAGCGCGATCAGGCTCGACAACCACAGGTTGCCAGCGGGGTCGTACACGTGTTGCCAGGGCTGCATGAGGGCTCTCGACAGGAACAGGAGGTTCCCCACCGCGTGGGGGCGTCGTGCCCGTCATCATCGGTCTTACCACTTTGACCAATGAACGGACCACAGGCGCGAATTGAACCGCCAATCCTGCGAAGAGCCAATTAGACCATAGGGCTATACGAAATTATTGGTCGTACCATTTATTGGCTTACAGCTTCTTTTCCACCCGTCGGATCAGCGCAAGCACCAGCACGCACAGTACGCTGACGCCGAGCGCGATCACGTACTTGCCGATGCCCACGGCAATGCCGATGGCCGCGGCCATGATCAAAGAGCTGGCCGTGGTGAGCCCGCTGACCTGGTCCTCGCGATTGCCGCGCAGGATGGTGCCCGCGGCAACGAAACCGACGCAGGCCACCACCGCTTCGATCAGGCGCACCGGGTCGACCTGCAGCAGATCGCGGTAGCGTTCCTGCTGGAAGTGTTCGGCCACCGAATCACCGAGGCCGACGATCAGCGCAGCGGCACCGGCAATCAGCATGTGCGTGCGCAGGCCGGCAGCGTGCTTGCCCATCTCACGTTCAACGCCCAGCACGCCGCCAAAGACCATGGCGGCGGCTACGCGCAGCAGAATGGACATGTCCTGGGTAAGTTCCATGGGGAGGCTCCGGAAGTTTCCCGGAGCGTTGCTCGGCGGCCGTGGGACGGGGGTGAAGGCGATGGAACGCGCTCTTCACCGGGCGATGCCGCCTTGTTCCATGCAACGGGAGTTGCCGGCCAGCGGCCGGCACTACTGCGCCAGGTAACCACCGTCGATGGCGTAGTAGGCGCCCGTTGCGAACGAGGCATCGTCGCTGGCCAGCCAGGCGACGAGCGCGGCCACTTCCTGCGGCGTTCCCAAACGCTTGAGTGCATGCCGGCCCTCCAGGGTGGCACGCACTTTGGCGTCCATCTTTTCCAGCAACGGCGTGTTGATGAAGCCCGGGCCCACCGCATTGATGCGGATGCCATCGGCAGCGTGCTCCCATGCAGCCGTCTGGGTCAGGCCGACCACGCCGTGCTTGGCGGCCGCGTAGGCGGTCGAACCGGCATACCCGACCTGGCCCAGGATGGAGGCCATGTTGATGATGCTGCCGCCGCTGCCCGCCGTGCGCATCGCCTGGATCTGCGCCCGCTGGCACAGGAACACGCTGGTCAGGTTCACATCGACCACGCGCTTCCAGCCATCGATGGGATAGTCGCCGCTGCTTGCCGCTGGCCCGCCGATGCCAGCGTTATTCACTGCAACATGCACGCCACCCAGTTCGTGCATGTTGCAGTGAATAACGC
>NZ_JBFRFE010000632.1:0-2484 GCF_052114665.1 Stenotrophomonas sp. 2YAF22
GGTTCCCGGACCTGGCGCTGACCCTGGTGGTGCCACGCGATGACGGCCCGACCGCATCGCTGGCGAGCTACCAGCTGGAAGTGCTGCGCGAGAAGAACCGCGAGCTGGCGCGACGGTTGGCCGACCTGGGCGCGACCGCGCAGGTCAACGAGCGGCTGGCGGTGCGCACGCATCAGCTCACCCTGGCCCTGATGAAGCAGGACAACGCCGCCGATACGCTGCGCGCGATGGCGGCGTCGCTGCAGGAAGACTTCGCAGGCGATCTGGTGCGGCTGGTCGTGCATGCGCCGGTGGCCGGACTGGAGCAGGCCGAATGGCTGCAGGTGCTGGCTGCCGATGATGCGCAGCTGGGCCCGTTCCGCGACTGCCTGAAGGATGGTGAGCCGATCTGTGGCCGCCTGCAGAGCGACAAGAACGCCGTGCTGTACGGCGCGCGCAGCGAGGAAGTGCAGACCACCGCGCTGCTGCCGTTGCCGGGCGTCGGCCTGATCGCGGTGGGCAGCCATGATCCGAACCGCTTCTATCCCGGCATGGGCACGCTGTTCCTGCGGATGATGGGCGAGGCCCTGGTGACCGGGCTCAAGCGCTTCGCGGATTGAGCGGGAAACGACGACGATGAGCGCGGTGCAGGCGTTCCTGCAGCACCTGCAGGTGGAGCGGCGGATGTCGGCGCATACGCTCGATGCCTATCGCCGCGACCTGGACGCGTTGTCGGTGTGGGCCGAACCCCGCGGGGTGGCCGTGGAGGCACTGAATGCCGACGCGTTGCGCCAGTTCGTTGCCGATGAACACCGCCGCGGCCTGTCGGCCAAGAGCCTGCAGCGCAGGCTGTCGGCCTGCCGCAGCTTCTATGCCTGGCTGCTCAAGCATGGCCGTATCGAGGCCAGCCCGGCGGCGACGCTGAAGGCACCCCGTGCGCCACGACGGCTGCCACAGGTACTCGATGCCGACGAGGCCGTGCAGCTGGTTGAACTGGAACCGGAAGGCGAGCTGGGTCGTCGTGACCGCGCGCTGCTGGAACTGTTCTATTCCTCCGGCCTGCGCTTGAGCGAAGTCTGCGCGCTGACCTGGCGCGATCTGGATTTCGCCAGTGGCCTGGTCAACGTGATGGGCAAGGGCAACCGGCAACGTCGCGTCCCGTTCGGAAAGCCGGCACGCGAAGCGCTTCTGACCTGGCGCAGCGAAAGCGGCGGTGGTGCCGCCACACCGGTTTTTCCTGGTCGCAACGGGCCGATCAGCCAGCGCGCGGTACAGATCCGCATCCGTCAGCTGGCCCAGCGCCAAGGCCTGTTCAAGCACGTGCACCCGCACATGCTGCGGCACAGTTTCGCCAGCCACATCCTGGAATCCTCCGGTGACCTGCGCGGTGTGCAGGAACTGCTCGGCCATGCCGACATCGCCACCACGCAGATCTACACCCACCTGGATTTCCAGCACCTGGCCAAGGTCTACGATGCGGCGCATCCGCGCGCGAAACGCCGCAGCGACAAGAGCGGAAAGCCTGAATAGCGCCGTCTTGATTTCAGTCAGGGCAGCATAGCTGCGACCGGTGCATCGTGGCCGCAGGCCACGAAGAGATGCCGACCATGGCAAAGCCCATTCCGCTGCGTCCCAAGCACCCCGAGCRCATCTGCTGGGGCTGCGACCGTTACTGCGCCGCCGACGCACTGGCCTGTGGCAACGGCTCGGGCCGCACCCAGCACCCGATCGAGACGCAAGGTGAGGACTGGTACGTGGCGTGGGGCATCGAGCCCAATCCGGACCGGCCATCGCATGCCAAGCGCTGAACGGCAGCTATCGGTACGGGCTTGATCGCTTCGGCGGCTGTCCCCATGTCCCGTGAACAGCTATCGGAGGCCGCATGGACCCCAGTCAGAATCCCACCGTTTTCCACGCCACCACCATCGTCTGCGTTCGTCGCGGCGAGCACGTGGCCATTGCCGGCGACGGCCAGGTCACCCTCGGCCACACGGTGATGAAGGGCAACGCACGCAAGGTCCGCCGCCTTGGCCGCGATGGCCAGGTGCTGGCCGGCTTTGCCGGTGCCGCCGCCGATGCCTTCACCCTGTTCGAGCTGTTCGAAGCCAAGCTGGAGAAGCATGGCCAGCTGCAGCGTGCCGCGGTGGAACTGGCCAAGGATTGGCGCACCGAGCGCCGCCTCGGCAAGCTCGAAGCCCTGCTGGCGGTGGCCGACAAGGAAACCTCGCTGATCATCAGCGGCACCGGCGACGTGATCGAGCCGGAGGACGGCATCATCGCCATCGGTTCCGGTGGTTCGTATGCGCTGTCCGCTGCACGCGCGCTGATGGCGCACACCGAACTGGACGCACGCACCATCGCCAGCGAAGCGATCAACATCGCCGGTGACATCTGCATCTACACCAACCGCAACGTGGTGGTCGAAGAGCTGTGAGGGTAGTGCCGGCCGCTGGCCAGCAACCCGATCAGCCCAGACACGCGTGCCTGGTTGCTGGGCTGATCGGG
>NZ_JBFRFE010000633.1:0-2482 GCF_052114665.1 Stenotrophomonas sp. 2YAF22
GTGTACGACACGCTGGTGCGATTGGCACAGCCGTTCTCGCTGCGCTACATGCTGGTCGATGGCCAGGGTAACTTCGGTTCGGTCGACGGCGACTCCGCCGCGGCGATGCGATACACCGAGGCGCGCATGTCGCGGCTCGCGCATGAGCTGATGGCGGACATCGACAAGGAAACCGTCGATTTCCAGCCCAACTACGACGAAAAGGAACTGGAGCCGACGGTCATGCCGACCCGGTTCCCGAACCTGCTGGTCAATGGTTCGGCCGGTATCGCGGTGGGCATGGCGACCAACATTCCGCCGCACAACCTCACCGAATCGATCAATGCCTGCATCGCGCTGATCGACAATCCGGAAATCGATATCGACGGCCTGATGGAGTTCATCCCGGGCCCGGATTTCCCGACTGCGGGCATCATCAACGGCACCGCCGGCATCATCGCCGGTTACCGCACCGGCCGTGGCCGCGTGCGCATCCGTGCCAAGGCGGATGTCGAAGTGGCCGACAACGGCCGCGAATCGATCATCGTCACTGAAATTCCTTACCAGGTGAACAAGGCGCGTCTGATCGAGAAGATCGCCGAGCTGGTCAAGGAAAAGAAGATCGAAGGCATCAGCGAGCTGCGCGATGAGTCCGACAAGGACGGCATGCGCATCTACATCGAAATCAAGCGCGGCGAGTCGGCCGAGGTTGTGCTCAACAACCTCTACCAGCAGACCCAGATGGAGTCGGTGTTCGGCATCAACATGGTGGCGCTGGTCGACGGCCGCCCGCAGTTGATGAACCTCAAGCAGATGCTGGAGGCCTTCGTCCGCCACCGTCGCGAAGTGGTCACCCGCCGCACCGTGTTCGAGCTGCGCAAGGCGCGTGCCCGTGCCCACGTGCTGGAAGGCCTGACCGTTGCGCTGGCCAACATCGACGAGATGATCGAACTGATCAAGACCTCGCCGAACCCCACCGAGGCACGCGAGCGCATGCTTGCGCGCCTGTGGGAACCGGGCCTGGTCGGTTCGATGCTCGGCGCCGCCGGTGCCGAAGCCTCGCGTCCCGATGACCTGCCCAAGGGCGTGGGCCTGATCGAAGGCGGCTATCAGCTGACCGAGATCCAGGCGACCCAGATCCTGGAAATGCGCCTGCATCGCCTGACCGGGCTGGAGCAGGACCGCCTGACCGAGGAATACAAGCAGCTGCTGGAAGTGATCGCCGGGCTGATCCATATCCTGGAAGATCCCGATCGCCTGCTGCAGGTGATCCGCGAAGAGCTGATCAACGTGCGGGCCGAGTTCGGTGACGAGCGCCGTACCGAGATCCGCCACAGCGAAGAAGATCTGGACATCCTCGACCTGATCGCCCCGGAAGACGTGGTGGTCACCGTCTCCCACGCCGGCTACGTGAAGCGCCAACCGGTGAGCGTGTACCGCGCGCAGCGCCGTGGCGGCCGTGGCCGCAGCGCGGCGTCGACCAAGGAAGAGGATTTCATCGAACAGCTGTGGCTGGTCAACACGCACGACACGCTGCTGACCTTCACCAGTTCGGGCAAGGTGTTCTGGCTGCCRGTGTACCAGCTGCCTGAAGCCGGTTCCAATGCCCGCGGTCGTCCGATCATCAACTGGATCCCGCTTGAGCCGGGCGAACGCGTGCAGGCCGTGCTGCCGGTGCGCGAGTACGCCGATGGCCAGTTCGTGTTCTTCGCCACCAAAAACGGTACGGTCAAGAAGACCCCTCTGGGCGAGTTCGCCTTCCGCTTGGCCCGCGGCAAGATCGCGATCAACCTCGACGAGGGCGATGCCCTGGTCGGCGTCGGCCTGACCGATGGCGAGCGCGACATCCTGCTGTTCGCCTCCAACGGCAAGACCGTGCGCTTCGGTGAAGACAAGGTCCGCTCGATGGGTCGTACCGCTACCGGCGTGCGCGGCATCAGGATGCCGGCCGGCGAGGAAGTGGTCAGCCTGATCGTGGCCGAGAGTGCTGGCGGCATCGAGGACGAGAACGAGGACGACAACGGTGTCGAGGAGGCCATCGCCACGGGCGATGCGCTGATCGAAGGTGCCGACGACGCCAACCTGCGTTACATCCTCACCGCCACCGAAAACGGCTACGGCAAGCGTACCCCGCTGCCGGATTACCCGCGCAAGGGTCGTGGCACGCAGGGCGTCATCGGCATCCAGACCACCGAGCGCAATGGCAAGCTGGTTGCCGCGGTGCTGATGGGTACCGACGATGAAGTCCTGCTGATCTCCGATGGCGGCACCCTGGTGCGTACGCGTGGTTCGGAAATCAGCCGCGTCGGCCGCAACACCCAGGGCGTGACCCTGATCCGCCTGTCCAAGGACGAGAAGCTGCAGGCGGTGGAGCGCATGGATGCCTCGATCGACGAGGACGAGGACGAGGTGGCCGCCGCCGCCCCGGCCACGACCGACGGCGCACCGGCTGCTGCCAGCAGCGAGGACGCCGCGCAGGAGTGATCCTGCCGCGATGCTGAGG
>NZ_JBFRFE010000634.1:0-2481 GCF_052114665.1 Stenotrophomonas sp. 2YAF22
GCCACACCCTGGCGCGCCGGCTGCGGGCGGAAGGCGTTCTGCTGCCGGTGATCGGCGCCACCGCCAACGCTACCGCCGAGGAGCGCGAGCGCTGCCTGGCCAGTGGCATGCAGGGCTATCTGAGCAAACCCATCGACATCGCACGCCTGCGTCAGGCGCTTTCCGCCGTTCGCCAAGGAGATCCTGCATGACCCGCCGTGTCCTGATCCTGGAAGACCAGCCGTTCCAACGCGGCTATCTCGTCAATCTGTTCAGCGCGCGCGCCGGCGTGCAGGTCGACGCCTGCGAAGACGTCGATGCGGCTATCGCCCTGTGTGCCTGCCAGGCCTATGACCTGGTGGTGAGCGATCTGTTGATGCCCGGCCAGGATGGCATCCAGTTCATCCAGGCACTGGCCGCGCAGCCGCGTCCGCCGCGGCTTGCCGTGGTCAGCGCAGCCTCGCGGCGGATGATGAGTTCGGCACGGTTGATGGCTGAATCACTGGGCCTGGACGTGGTCGGGCTGTTGGCCAAGCCGGTCGCCGCCAGCGATGTGGATGCGCTGCTCGATGCACTGGCGCAGACCCGGCCAGCCGTGCGCACCAGCCCGGCTGCACTGACTCCCGAGCCGGACGCGGTGCAGCTGCGGCAGGCACTTGCCGACGGCAGCCTGACCGCCTGGTTCCAGCCGAAGAAGTCGTTGCAGTCCGGGCGCGTGGTTGCCGCCGAAGCACTGGTGCGCTGGCGCCATCCGCAGCTCGGAACACTGGCGCCTGGAAGCTTCCTGCCGGCGCTGTGCCGTCATGGGCTTGAGGGCGAACTGCTGCGCGTGATGCTCGCGGCCAGCATCCAGGCGCAGGCGCGCTGGCGCTCCCAGGGATTCCGCGTACCGGTATCGATCAACCTGCCGCCGCACCTGCTGGAGCAGTCCGATCTTCCGGATGAACTGCTGGCACTGACCCTGGCCGCGGGTGGCAATCCGGCTGATCTGTGCTTCGAGCTGATGGAGAACAGCACCACCCGCCACGTCAGCGACTTCTATGCAGGCGCCTGCCGGTTGCGGATGAAGGGGTTCGGCCTGGCCCAGGACGACTTTGGCCAAGGCCTGAGCTCGGTGCACAATCTGGTCAACACCCCCTTCACCGAGGTCAAGATCGATCGTGCGCTGGTCAGCGGCTGCGCGCGTGATCCCGCCCTGCACCTGACCTTGACCACCGTGATCGCGCTGGCCAACCAGCTCGGCCTGACCATCGTTGCCGAAGGCGTGGAGAGCGATGCCGATCTGGCCGCGCTGCGCCAGCTCGGCTGCAGCCAGGTACAAGGCTTCCTTATTTCGCAGGCGCTGCCCTCGGACGACTTCACTCGTCTGCTGGATGAAGATGTTCCCTATGCCGCCACCGGCAGCAACCGGGCAACATCGCGCTGACAGGCGAGGCTGAAAGGCTTCACAATCCCATCAAGAGTCATTGACGATCCTCTCTGCGCGGCGGTACCGGCCGTGCCCCGGGCCCTTCGGGCCGCCATCGACCGCCTACTGCTCCGAGACCTGCCCATGCCGGCCGAGGCCGCTCCCGTACGCCGACTCGCCCGCCGCTCCCTGCGCGTACATGCCCTGCTGATTGGCGTGGTGGTGCTGGCAACCCTGCAGGCCGGCCTGCTGCTGTCCACCGGCAGCCAGCTGTTCAACGAAGAACAGAGCAAGATCCGCTATCACTTCCGTCGCCTGGACGGAACGCTGCAGGAACAGGACCGCTTCCTGCGGCAATGGCGCCTGCATGACGTGGGCAGTCGCGGGCAGCCAGTGGACGAATCTGCCTCGCGTGCGCCGCCCAGCCCCTTGTTCGCCAGTTTCGCCCGGATCGGTGCCGACAGCGGCGCTTCGGCACAGGCAGCGGACGAACTGGGCGACCGCTTCCTGCGTTTCTATGGCGCCTTCTGGTCGGCCTCCCGGTTTCCGCCTCCGCAATGCCTGCTGGTCGATGGCCAGGGCCGCCGTGGCCTGCTTGCGCCGATCCAGACAACGCGTGGTGATCCGGGCCAAAGCAGCCCGCATCACCTGCATCCGGCACTGGCCGCCATCCACCAGGTCCTGCGCGAACGTCCAGCGCTGCGCCGCGGCAGCGTGGTCTGGACACCGGTGGCCTGGCGCGAAGGCCAGACCCGGCTGCTTGCCATCGCGCACGCACCGCAGGATGCCCGCCTGTGGGGCGAGAACGAGGACGAGTCACTGGCCGCCGTGGCCTGCCTGCTGGATCCCGGCCGCGTCGATGACTACCGCCAGGTGATGGGTACGCCGGTGTTCGAACGGATGTCACTGTTCGATGGCAACGGCCGCCTGCTGCTCGGTGATGCCAGCGATGCCAGCCGCGCCGCTACGTCCTGGCGCGCGGGACTGGACGGCCTGCTGTTCCGCATGCGCAGCGAACACGGCTGGCTGGCGGTGTATCACGTGGGCTGGCAACAGGTGTTCCAGCACCCGCGCGGGCCCCTGCTGGGCAGCAT
>NZ_JBFRFE010000635.1:0-2466 GCF_052114665.1 Stenotrophomonas sp. 2YAF22
CGCTGCCATCGCGCACCGCGCGGGTCTTCATGCTGGCCGGGTCGGAACCGCCATGTGCCTCGGTCAGGCCGAAGCAGCCGATCAGTTCGCCGCGGGCCATCGCCGGCAGCCATTGCCGGCGCTGTTCTTCGCTGCCGTAAGCAAAGATCGGGTACATGCATAGCGAGCTCTGCACCGACACGAAGCTGCGCAGGCCCGAATCGCCGCGCTCCAGCTCCTGGCAGATCAGCCCGTAACTCACCGCCCCCATGTCGCCGCCGCCGTACTCGGCCGGCAGCGTGGCGCCGAGCAGCCCAAGCGCGGCGATCTCCGGCACCAGTTCCGACGGGAACCGTGCCTGGTCGAAGGCATCACCGATGATCGGCAGCACGCGCTCGTTGGTGAAGCGGGCCACGCTCTCCTGTACCGCGCGCTCTTCCTCGCTGAGCAGGGAACGGACATCGAACAGGTCGTACGGATCCAAAGCCATGGCACTCACACGCAGTCGGGACTGCCGCCATTGTCGGCCATCCGGGCGGAGTTGGTGTGCGGGTAGAGGCCGACCCTGGTCGGCGCTGGTGTTTCCGCTCACGTCCACCAAGGTTGGCACCTGCCAGACCACGCGCATTACGCTGCATTGCAGCAATTGCGATGTGAACATCGGCGATCTAGCTCGATCACGCCCGTCCCGGTACCCTGACACATTCAAACAACCGTTTCGCCCGTGGCTGCACGCGCGATTCCCAGGCAACCGCCGGTGGCCCCGATGCCGGCACTACCCACGAGTCATGCAATCGATGAGTGCTGAAGCCAACGCCCTGCCCCCGCGTGAAGTCATGGAATTCGACGTGGTCGTCGTCGGTGCCGGCCCGGCCGGCCTGGCCACCGCGATCCGCCTGCGCCAACGTGCGATCGACGCCGGCCGCGAACTGTCGGTATGCGTGCTGGAGAAGGGCTCCGAACCCGGCGCGCACGTGCTGTCCGGCGCGGTGATGGACCCGCGCGCGCTGACCGAACTGTTCCCGGACTGGGCCGAGCGCGGCGCACCGCTGAAGCAGAAGGTCACCCGCGACGAGTTCCTGTTCCTCAGCGAGACCGGCGCGCGCACCACCCCGCACGCGCTGTTGCCCGAGTGCTTCCACAACGAAGGCAACTACATCATCAGCCTGGGCGAAGTCACCCGCTGGCTGGCGCAGCAGGCCGAGGCGCTGGAAGTGGCGATCTTCCCCGGCTTCGCCGCCGCCGAAGTGCTGTACGGCGATGACGGCGCGGTGATCGGCGTGGCTACCGGCGACATGGGCATCGAAAAGGACGGCACGATCGGTCCGGCCTTCGAGCGCGGCATGGCCCTGCATGCGAAGTACACGGTGTTCGCCGAAGGCGCGCGCGGCCACCTCGGCCGCCAGCTGATCAGCCGTTTCAAGCTGGACGAAGGCAAGGATCCGCAGGCCTACGGCATCGGCATCAAGGAACTGTGGCAGATCGACCCGGCCAAGCATGAACCGGGCCTGGTGGTGCACGCCGCCGGCTGGCCGCTGGATACCGACACCTACGGCGGTGCCTTCCTGTACCACGCCGACGGCGGCAAGGTTGCCATCGGCTACGTGGTCGGCCTGGACTACAAGAACCCGTGGTTGAGCCCGTTCGAGGAATTCCAGCGCTTCAAGACCCATCCGTCGATCCGCAAGCATCTGGAAGGCGGCACCCGCATCGGCTACGGCGCGCGTGCGATCACCGCCGGTGGCCTGATGTCGCTGCCCAAGACCGTGTTCCCGGGCGGCGCGCTGGTCGGCTGCGAAGCCGGCTACCTCAACGTCAGCCGCATCAAGGGCAGCCACGCCGCGATCAAGACCGGCATGCTGTGCGCCGATGCCGCCTTCGACGCGCTGGTGGCCGATCGCCAGCACGATGAGCTCAGCGCCTACCCGGCCGCCTTTGAAACCAGCTGGCTGCACGACGAACTGAAGCTGTCCAAGAACTTCAAGCAGTGGTTCAAGAAGGGCCAGACCGTGGCCACGCTGATGACCGGCATCGAGCAGTGGCTGCTGCCGAAGCTGGGCGTGCGCAACCCACCGTGGACCCTGCGCCACAGCATCCCGGACCACGCCTGCCTGGAGCCGGCATCCAAGCACACGCGCATTGCCTATCCCAAGCCCGATGGCGTGCTGACCTTCGACCGCCTCAGCTCGGTGTTCCTCAGCAGCACCAACCACGACGAGAACCAGCCCAGCCACCTGACGCTGAAGGATGCGAGCATCCCGGTGAAGGTGAACCTGGCCGAGTACGCCGGTCCGGAAGCGCGCTACTGCCCGGCGGGCGTGTACGAATTCGTCGGCGACGGCAACGATGCGCGGCTGCAGATCAACGCGCAGAACTGCGTGCACTGCAAGACCTGCGACATCAAGGATCCGACCCAGAACATCGTCTGGGTGACCCCGCAGGGCGGCGGCGGACCGAACTACTCCGGCATGTGACCGGCGATGGGGC
>NZ_JBFRFE010000636.1:0-2466 GCF_052114665.1 Stenotrophomonas sp. 2YAF22
GGTGGGCTGTCAAGGATTCGAACCTTGGACCTATTGATTAAGAGTCAACTGCTCTACCAACTGAGCTAACAGCCCTTGAAACTCAGGCGCACATTATAGCCGGCGACCTGTTTATTGCAATACCGTTTCGGCGATGCCGATGCGGTTGAATCAGTGGGGTGGCTGAGGGGATTCGAACCCCCGACCACCGGAATCACAATCCGGTACTCTAACCAACTGAGCTACAGCCACCACTGAAACTTTCGCTTCACCGCCGATATCGCCGACGTTGACGCTTGATACGTTGCCCGAGGACTGTCACCGAAGTTCCGGTCCGCCGAAGCGAGTCCGACATTCTGGTGGAGTCGCCAGGGTTTTGCAAGCACTTCTTCACATCCGCCGGCTGCGTTCCGGTGTCGCACCAATGGCGCGCCCGACAGGAATCGAACCTGTAACCGCCGGCTTAGAAGGCCGGTGCTCTATCCAGTTGAGCTACGGGCGCCCGAACCGGAACGGCGTCCAATCCGACGTGATGTGGATTGGTCGGGGTAGAGGGATTCGAACCCCCGACATCCTGCTCCCAAAGCAGGCGCGCTACCAGACTGCGCTATACCCCGGTGTTGCAATCCCCTCGGGTGTGAACCCGGGGAGCTGACCATTGTGGCCAAGCGCCGTGCGAACTGTCAACGCGCAATGCCTGCCCTGCCCCGCCATGACCACGGCTTACGCAGTCATCGGCTATGCTCGCAGCCAGCGGCCGGATGGCCGAATCGCCCCCTTTTCGCACGGAGACCTCGCATGCGCAGCGGCAACCCGGCTCTTTCCGAGTCGACCTTCCTCGATCTGGCCAGTGGCTCGGTGGTAACCAGCCCCGGCCAGGTAATGACCCTCAACGGCACCGTCAACAAGACCGGCTTCCTGCTGCTGCTGACAGTGCTGACTGCAGCGTTTGCCTGGAACCAGACCGTAGACGACTATGGCCAGGTGATGGCCGGCGCCAAGCTGTACGCCATGGGCGGGGCTATCGGTGGCCTGGTGCTGGCACTGATCACCGTGTTCAAGAAGGAATGGTCGCCGGTCACCGCACCGATGTATGCGCTGGTGGAGGGCCTGTTCCTGGGCGCCATCTCGGCCGTGTTCAACATGAAGTTCCCGGGCATCGTGTTCCAGGCGGTGCTGCTGACCTTCGGCACCTTGTTCGCGCTGCTGTTCGCTTACCGCAGCGGCCTGATCAAGGCTACCGAGAACTTCAAGCTCGGCGTGGTCGCCGCCACCGGCGGCATCGCCCTGCTGTACCTGGCCTCGTTCGTGCTGGGCTTCTTCAACATCAACGTGCCGGTGATCCATGACGCCAGCTGGCTGGGCATCGCCTTCAGCCTGTTCGTGGTGGTCGTGGCCGCGCTGAACCTGGTGCTGGATTTCGACTTCATCGAAACCGGCGTGGCCCAGCGCGCGCCGAAGTACATGGAATGGTATGGCGCATTCGGCCTGATGGTGACCCTGGTCTGGCTGTATGTGGAGTTCCTGCGCCTGCTGTCGAAGATCCAGCAGCGCTGATCCAGTCCATGCCGTAAACGACAAGGCCGCGGTCCGTCGGGATCGCGGCCTTTTTTGTAGCGTCGAGCACGCTCGACTCCCGCGGAAACACGCCCATGGCAGACCCCACCCCTCCCCGCTTCCACAGCTATCGCCCGGCCGATGGCCATCGCCTGCCACACGATCCGTTCAACGCCATCATCGGCCCCCGCCCCATCGGCTGGATCTGCAGTCGTGATGCCGACAGCAATGTGAACCTGGCGCCCTACAGCTTCTTCAACGCGTTCAACTACACGCCGCCGATCATTGGTTTCAGCAGCCAGGGCCGCAAGGACTCGCTGCGCAACATCGAAGCCACCGGCGAGTTCGTCTGGAACCTCGCCACATTCGACCTGGCCCAGGCAATGAACGAGAGCTGCCGCGCAGTCGCGCCAGACGTGGACGAGTTCGTCCTGGCCGGGCTGACACCACTGGCCTCGGAGCAGGTTGCTCCGCCGCGCGTGGCGCAGAGCCCGGTGAGCATGGAGTGCCGCTGCACGCAGATCGTGCGTCTGCGTGATGCGGCCGGCAATGACACCGATGGCTGGCTGGTACTGGGAGAAGTGGTCGCCGTGCATATCGATACGCGGTTGCTCGTCGACGGCATCTACGACACTGCAGCGAGCGACACCATCCTGCGCGGCGGCGGACCGGCCGACTATTTCCGGATCACCGCCGACCAACGCTTCCGCATGCTGCGGCCCGCCTGAGCCCTCATCCCGCCGCCCCGCGGGACAGCAGCAACGGCAGCGACGAGGCCAGCATGGCAACGCCGGAGGCCGTCAACAGCCCCAGCACGATCTGCCGGAAACGCACTTCACTGATACCGACATACAGCTTCGCTCCCAGCAGCGTTGGCACCAGCATCGCCGGCGCGACGATGGCGAAGTACGGCAGCATCTGCAGGGTGAC
>NZ_JBFRFE010000637.1:0-2455 GCF_052114665.1 Stenotrophomonas sp. 2YAF22
AGGGATGGCGCCATCGAGCCCCCATGGATGGGTTCACGGCGTGTCCCGCTTGCCCCCACCCACCCGCCCAGATCATCAAACCCAGGCAGCCGACGCTCCCAGCTGTTGCCGTTGCTGTTGCTGTTGCTGTTGCTCTCAGCGCAACGCGACGCCGCGGCGTCGCAAAAAAAAACCTATACCAACACCAGCTCGATGCAATCCACCGGGCACGGTGGAATACACAACTCGCACCCCGTGCACAGATCCGCAATCACCGTGTGCATGTACTTCGCCCCGCCGACGATCGCATCCACAGGGCACGCCTGTATGCACTTCGTGCAGCCGATGCAGTCAGCCTCCACGATCAACGCCACCTGCGGCGCCTTGTGCTCGCCCCGCGATCGATCAAACGGCAGCGCCGACACACCCAGCACCTGCGCCAACGCCCGCGCACCGGCATCGCCGCCCGGCGGACAACGATCCACGCCAGCCTCGCCACGTGCCATCGCCTGCGCRTACGGGCGRCAGCCGTCGTAGCCGCATTGCCCGCATTGGGTCTGCGGCAGCAAGCGGTCCAGGCGTTCGGTCAGGGGCGGAATCAGGCTCATGCGTGGCGAAGGCTGCGCGTTGGGCTACTTCAGGGGTTTGCCGCGGTACCAGCGCTCGTGCGCCAGGGCCAGCATCGGACGATCCTCGGCGCTGTCACCGTAGGCATGGATGCGTGTGTAGCGTGACAGATCGAACTGGCGACGGATGTGCTCGACCTTGCGTGGGCCACAATCGCCACCGGCGTAGCGGCCGGTCAGGCGTCCGCTTTCGCTTTCCAGCCGATTGCAGATCAGCTGCAGGCCCAGTTGTTCGCACCATGGCCGCAGGTACAGGTCCAGTGAACCGGATACCACCACCACAGTGTGCTGCTGCTCCTTGTGCCAGCGGATCTGCTCCAGCATTTCCGGACGCACGACATCGGGCAGGAACTCACGGGAAAAACCCGCGGCCAGCGTCTCGATGTCATCGGCGTGGCGTTCGCTGAAGGTCAACCGGGTCACCCGTGCGCGGATGCGCTCGGCGGAGATCAGCTTCAGCTTGTAGGCCAGCAGCCATGGGCCGACTTTCCACCAGGCCTGTGCCAGCTGTTCGGCGGTGGCGACCCGGCGCAGGAAGCGGCCGTAGGTGTCGCAGGTGGTAACGGTGTGGTCGAAGTCGAACAGCGCCAGTTCCAACGCAGCATCTCCCATCACGGTACCTCCCTTCGCAGTGCTCATGACCGGGCGCGGCCGTGGCCGCGCCCGTGTTGCATCAACGAACCGGCATGCCCGGCTGCGCGCCGCTGTCGGCGTCCAGCAGCGCCAGCGCGCCACCGTCGAAGCCGGCCGACAGGATCATGCCTTCGCTCAGGCCGAAGCGCATCTTGCGCGGGGCCAGGTTGGCGATGAACACCACGCTGCGGCCGACCAGCGCTTCCGGCTCGCCATAGCTGGCGCGGATGCCGGAGAAGATCTGGCGCTTGCCGAGGTCGCCGGCATCCAGTTCGAAACGCAGCAGCTTGTCCGAGCCTTCCACGAACTCGCACACCAGCACCTTGCCGATGCGCAGGTCGAGCTTGGCGAAGTCGTCGATGCCGATGTAGGCCGGGGCGTCAGCGCTGTTTGCTTCGTCCTTGGCCAGCACCGGTGCGGCAGGCTTTGCGGCTTCCACCTTGGCAGCGGGGGCTGCAGCGGCAGCGGTCAGGGTGTCCTTGGAGGCGTCGATCATGGCGTCAATCTTCTTCGGGTCGATACGGGTGAACAGCGGGGTGTACTCGGTGATGCGGTGGCCGAGCAGCGGCTGCGCCAGCTCGGTCCAGTCATTCACCGGCGCGGCCAGGAAGGCCTCGGCCTGCGCGGCGGTCGCCGGCAGCACCGGCTTCAGGGCGGTGACCAGTACGCGGAACAGGTTCAGGCCCTGGCTGCAGACGGCCTGCAGCTGCGCGTCGGCGCCTTCCTGCTTGGCGATCACCCACGGCTTGACGTCGTCGATGTAGCGGTTGGCTTCATCGGCCAGGGTCATGGTCAGGCGGATCGCCGCAGCCGGGTCGTTGCGCTCGTACGCCTCACGGATCGGTGCCAGGCCATCGACGAAGCGCTGGTACTGCGCCGCGTCGGGCAGCTGCGCGGCCAACTGGCCATCGAAGCGCTTGCTGATGAAACCGGCACAGCGGCTGGCGAGGTTGACGAACTTGCCGACCAGATCGGCGTTGACGCGGGCAATGAAGTCGCCCAGGTTCAGGTCGAGGTCGTCGACGCCGCCACCGGACTTGGCGGCGAAGTAGTAACGCAGCGCCTCCGGTTCCAGGCCGGCATCCAGGAACGTACGCGCCATCACGAAGGTGCCGCGCGACTTGCTCATCTTCGCGCCATCGACGGTCAGGTAGCCGTTGACGTGCAGGCGGGTCGGCGCGCGGTGGCCGGTGCCGTGCAGCACCGCCGGCCAGAAC
>NZ_JBFRFE010000638.1:0-2453 GCF_052114665.1 Stenotrophomonas sp. 2YAF22
CTGCAGCGCAGCCGGACGTGCTTGTGCCGGCTCAGGAGATCTCGATCCTGGAGATCACTATCCAAAGCGAGAGCGCGGTACACGTAATTTCTGGCGATCATGAAATCGCAGGAACCCAGTGCACCAGCTATTCAAGTGGAGGTACTCATTGTGGCCATTACTCCACAGGGGACCAACAAAAAGAGGTGTTCAAGGGCGATCACGCGGTCCCGAAAATCCAGAAGTTCAACGTCTGATGGAACGAGCGATCGCCATCAAGGCGATCGCTCACCATCCAGGAGCGATTGATGGAGCTGTCCCTTGAAGATCTGAAGCGCGCACTCGATGAACCTAGCAGGACTGCCGACGTGTGCTCGACATTGTTGGGCGCATGGTTCGAAAATATTTCGCGACGCTTGGGTGATGCCCTTTCAGCGAAGGGGAGTGAAGGATCGGAGAGCAGAGCCGCGGTCGATGCGGTCGCCCGATCCATCCCTCATCTCGACTCGTCGGCAAGGCGAAGGCTTCTTGGTTCGCCATGGGTATCCGGATTCTTGGACAACCCCTCGGGCGTTGCCTATGAGAATGAGAATGGGGAGTCGATTTCGACAATTCACGCGTTGTTGCTCGCCGTGCTCGCGGAGAACCCCGACCGGCAGCTTCATTGTGGGTCGGGTGAGCTTTCGGATCAAAGTCCTCACGAAAGTGCGCTGGGCGACTGGACTCTCAAGCACCACAGAGGCGGCACTGAAAGGGTGCAGCGTCCCCGACTTGGTGGAGTGATCGTCCTTGATGGGGATAGTCGGCTCTCACGCAGGTACGAGGCAGAGAGCGGGACATTCTGTCGTCCATGCCTGGATATCTCACAGGAGGAGATGGACGCAATAGGAGAAAAGCTCGAAGCGGCTATTCACATGCTGGACGAGGCAGCGCCACATCTGGGCTTGTTGGTCCGAACATTCACAAGGCGTGTGCTTGTAAGGAAGTCAATTGAAGAAGGCGAAGACGTGGCCCTGCTCAATCTCGGCTCGGAGTATCGGCCCATCCATGCAGGTTGTATTCGGATGCTGAATGTCCATCGGACAGAGATGACCGTTGACCTGTGCGCGGAGGCGATTCTGCACGAATCGGTGCACTCCTTCCTGTCAGCGTATGAAGACGTCTACGGAAAATTCATGTCTGGTTCGATCAGGGTTCGGCCTGTTTCGCCGTGGTCAGGAAACTTCATTCCCAATCACTCGCTGGCGCATGCAGTGTTCGTCTATTACGCGATACATCAGCTTCTCGACCACGTGCGGAGGTGTCCCTCCACCTTCGACCCGATCATGCTCAAGAGAATGAAACGAAGGCTGATGCATGTTGATGGTGGGTTCTTCATTGAAAGCAGGATGTCTGCCCTCTTTCTGTTGGACTTTCCCGCGTCGGCGGAATTCATGGGGCTGGTGGATAACGTGCAGAGCGTGATCAAGCGAATTGATCGCCTTTCGGCAGATGGCGAGATCGCAGAGGATCTGACATGACGAGTGGCGCAATTGTCATTCACTCTGACCGGCAGGATGTTGTTGCAGCGGCTCTCAGTGGCATTGGCGGCATCAGCGTGATTCATCTTGACGAGCTGACCTCCGCATGGCCGGTTCAAGAAGCAACGCCCATTGCTCCCATGGACTTTGATCGGATTCGGACGTCTCGTCCGGGTTACGTCATCAACAGGGTATTTGATCTTTCCTGTTGCGAAATTGGCACGAGGCTCCGAAATTGCGGTTTGCATGAGAACTGGGCGCATGCAGCATTGGGGGTGGTATTGGGTCAGACCGTTGCGTTGGCGCATGGGATCGGTCCCCGCGGCGTCAGCAGATCTCGCTTGCCTCTCAACGCGCAGTGGAAGCTGATCGCTGATCGAGCTCCTGGGATCAACGTTCCTCTGTTCGCTTTCGGATTTGGTCATCGTATGCCGGACATTTCGCATCTCAAGGATCCCGTGCAGAAGTCTGTCTGGTCGTACTTCAGATGGGATGGTGAATCAGATGTAACAGAGGGGGAGGATCAATGGCATCCGTTCTTTGTCGAGCGTCCCGATGGAATGCCCGTGATCTGCAGCTATCACGGCGAAGCGATTGATCTGGAGTTTCCGCGAGGTCCGGTAGCGATCAATGGCGAGCTCCTTTCCACTCTCGTCGTAGCCTGTCGCGAAACGTTTGACAGCCGAATGGGTGAGGTTCTCTTTTACCAGAAGGATGAGAGGGTCACCTTTTACGCCTTCAGCCCGTATATGGCCAGCGTCGGCGATTCCAACAGAATCAGGGATCTCCTTCTGCGTGGAATGCCCTTCGCTTTTGCCTAGAGGCCAGGCCGACTCCATGGAGGACTCGTGGATTTCTACTACCTTTCTCTTGCGCTGAAACGATTCAGGCAGCGCATCGGTGTCCATATGGCCATCGCTCTCATGCTCGGTGTAGGCGTGGGAACCGCAATGG
>NZ_JBFRFE010000639.1:0-2435 GCF_052114665.1 Stenotrophomonas sp. 2YAF22
GCGGAATGACGTAGCCGCCGGTGCCCTGGATCGGCTCGACGTAGAACGCGGCGTACTCGGCCTGGCCGACCTTGGGATCCCACACGCCGTTGTACTCGCTTTCGAACAGGCGCTCGAACTGGTGCACGCAGTGGTCGGAGTATTCGTCCGGGGTCATGCCCTTCGGGCGACGGAAGGGATAGGGGAACGGGATGAACATCGCGCGTTCGCCGAAATGGCCGTAGCGGCGGCGGTAGCGGTAGCTGGAGGTGATCGACGAGGCGCCGAGGGTGCGGCCGTGGTAGCCGCCTTCGAAGGCGAACATCAGGCTCTTGCCGTTGCGCGCGTTGCGGACGATCTTCAGCGAATCCTCCACCGCCTGCGCACCACCCACGTTGAAGTGCACGCGGCCGTCGAGGCCGAACTTCTCGTGCATGTCCACCGCGATGGTCTTGGCCAGCTGCACGCGCGTCGGGTGCAGATACTGGCTGGCGACCTGCGGCAGGGTATCAATCTGGTCCTTCAGCGCATTGTTCAGGCGCTGGTTGGCGTAACCGAAGTTGCACGCCGAATACCACATCTGCAGATCGAGGTACGGGGTGCCGGCGGCATCGAACATGTAGCTGCCTTCGCAGCGCTGGAAGATCTTCGGCGGATCGACGTAGTGCACGGTGTCACCGAAGGAGCTGTAGCGGGCTTCGTCTGCCAGCAGCTGCGCATCGGTGATGGCGGCATCGGCGTTCTTGTCAAAAATATTCATCGGTTCGGTTCCGGAGAGGGCATTCGAAGGAAGCAACGGGCGGAGCGATCAGGCGGTGGCGAGCAGCCGCGGAAGCGAGGGTTGAAGCAGGCTGCCGTCGAGCAGGCGCGGCAACAGCGCAGTGGCGTCGTGGAAGGTGTCGATGGCGGCGTGGGGGATGCCGGCGTTGGTGCAATGGGCGATCAGGCGACGCTTGGCGAACACGAAATCGGCGTGTTCGGACACGCAGAAATCCGAGGCGCCATCACCGATCATCAACACGCGGGGAGCTTCGTCAGCACGCGCCTGCGCCGCGCAGGTGCACTTGCAGGTGCCGCTGCGGCAGCCTTCGGCCTGGTAAGGGGATTCCAGCTGCCAATGGCCGTCACACCAGCGCAGGTGGTTGGCCACCACAGGCAGCGGCGGCAGGCCGTGGTTGGCGAGGATGCGATGGATTGCGTAGTCCAGGCCGTCGCTGACGATGCGCAGTGGCAGGCCCAACGCCTGCGCGCGATTGACGAAGGCGGCGAAGCCCGGATCGATCCGTACCTGGTCCAGGTGTGCATCGAGGGTGGCCGGATCCAGCTTCAGCAGGCGGACCTGGCCCTGCATGCATTCACGCGAACCGATCTCGCCGGAGCGCCACTGGTCTTCCAGCTGTTGCCAACCGGGCTGGCCGAAGTTTTCCAGCAGTGAATCGATGACGTCCTCGAGGCTGATGGTGCCATCGAAGTCACACAGGATGCTCCATTGCATGGGCAGCTCCGTCGATGAAGAGAGGCCTTGGCACGATGCCGGCGACGGGGCCAATGTAGGCAGGCCGTCTTTCTCGTTCCTTTCCACCTGAAAGCCCGAACGAAGGCACTCGGGAAGCGTTCAGCCAGTAGGCGCGAAGCAGGCTTCGGCCACTACTGGCCTGCCAGCACCTTTACGATCTCGCGCGTGTCTTCGTGGGTCAGCCAGGGGCTGTTGCCCACGGTCAGGGAGCGGGCGGCGAAGTCGCGGGCATTGGGTACGTGCGCGTCTGCAACGACGCCTCGCAGATAGGCATAGTCCGGCAATGCATGGATGAACATGCGGCTGACACCCAGGCCGCGCTGCCACAGCGATGAAAGCGCTTTGTCACGCGCACGTTCGCTGGGCAGCAGCAGCATCAGCATCGGCCAGGTGCCCTGGGTGCCAGGCATTCCGTCCACCACTTCAACGGCGGGAAGCGACTCCAGCTGCATGCGCAGCTGCAGCGCACGCAGACGGGCGGCCTGCAGGAAATCGGGCAGGCGCTGTGTTGCGCGTGCACCGACGCTCTGCCGCCAGCGGCTGACGTGATGCTGCGGAATATCCAGTGGAAATACGTCACCCACCGCGGCTTCCAGGTCGCCGCGGCGCAGGGCACGCCGCAGCGGATTTCCATACACCAGCGACAGCAGGGAAGGGCGGTAGCAGGCCGCCAGGCCCAGCAGCTGCAGGCTGCGGGTCAGTTCCCAGCGCGGCTTGAAGGGCGTGTGTCCTGCGGCCTGCTCGATCAAAGCCGCACGCAGTTCTTCATCACGCGTCAGCAGCAGACCGCCCTCATGCAGGCTCAGGCCCTTGCCGGCGGCCAGGCTGAAGAAGCCGATATCGCCGCGCAGGCCGACGCTGTTGCCGGCCACGCGTGCACCCAGTGCCTGTGCGGCGTCCTCGATCACCCACGCACCGACGCGGTGCGCAATGGCACATG
>NZ_JBFRFE010000640.1:0-2428 GCF_052114665.1 Stenotrophomonas sp. 2YAF22
GATCTATATCTTCCATGCATTGGGCATATGCATTCCCGATCTTCTTCCCGCATGAGCCGGAGGGTAGATTCCCCTGACAATGCGACCGTGGATCGCGCCGATCCCGGGCACGACCAAGCTCCACCGGCTGGACGAGAATCTGGGCGCAGTGGATCTGGAGCTCGATAAGGCCGACCTGGCGAAAATCGATAACGAAATGACGCAGATCAGGATCAGTGGCGCACGTTTGCCGGAGGCCGCGTTGAAGATGACCGGCAAGTAGGCATTCCTGCATCGCCTTGCTGCCGTGCAGAGGGGAGGGTGCAGGCTGTATCGCTGACACCTGTCACTTGTCCGGGCAATGCGTACCGCCAATAGTGAGCGCCACCGCCGCCTCCCTGGCCGGCACTCACCGAAAGGACCTCCCGTGAACCTGCTGCAGCAACTCCTCTCGCAGACCCCCATCTGGGTCTGGGTGCTTCTGGCGTTCCTGGTCTCGCGCGGCATCGCGGCCATGCGACCGGGACAGACCTCGCTGCGGAAGCTGGCCATCGTGCCCGCGCTGTTCAGCGTCTGGGGCATCTGGTCGATCAGCCATCGCTATGGCGGCTCGCCAGTGGCGTGGGCCGAGTGGCTGGCGGGAATCTGCGCGGGCGCGGCATTGGGCTGGCTGCTGCTGCGCCGGGCAACGCTGACCGTGGACGCCTCCACGGGCACGCTGTGGCGCAGTGCCGACTACAGCCTGCTGCCACTGCTGTTGGTCACGTTCGTCATCAAGTACGGTTTTGAAGCGGCGCTCGCCGTGGCGCCCGGCCTGAGCAGCAACGCAGGTTTCAGTGCCGCCTATCTCCTGCTGTCTGGCGGATTCACCGGCATCTTCATCGGCAAGTACTGCCGTTATCTGGCTGCGTTGCGCCGGGCGGCGCCCAGCGGGATGCAGCCTGCGGGCTGAGTCCAGCCCAGGATGAGGGGCGGTGCACGCGCTTCGGTCGCGCCCTCACCACATTCACCTCGCAGCAGCGAAAATGCATCCTTGGGCGCGCTTTGATGCGCACCGCTCACTGCCTGCAGGAACGAAACGATGTCCAACAACCCTTTCGGAGAATCCTCGTGCGCTGCCGCAGCCGGCGGCTGCGTCGAGGTGCGCGGCGCGCGCGAGCACAACCTCAAGAATGTCGATGTCTCCATTCCGCGCAATGCGCTGGTGGTGTTCTCCGGGGTATCGGGTTCGGGCAAGTCATCGTTGGCCTTTGGGACGGTCTTCGCTGAGGCGCAGCGGCGCTACTTCGAGTCGGTTGCGCCGTATGCACGGCGCCTGATCGACCAGGCGGGCGTGCCCGATGTGGATGCCATCGATGGGCTGCCACCGGCAGTGGCCCTGCAGCAGCAGCGTGGCGCCAGCAATGCACGTTCGTCTGTGGGCAGTGTGACCACGCTGTCCAGCCTGGTGCGCATGATGTATTCGCGTGCGGGGGCATACCCGGCCAATCAGCCCATGCTGTACGCCGAGGACTTCTCACCCAATACGCCACAGGGTGCCTGCAGCACCTGCCACGGCCTTGGGCACGTCTACGAGGTGACCGAAGCGTTGATGGTTCCGGATCCGACGCTGAGCATCCGCGAGCGCGCCATCGCCTCCTGGCCGCCGGCATGGCACGGCCAGAACCTGCGCGACATCCTGGTCACGCTCGGCTACGACATCGACATACCGTGGAAGAAGCTGCCGAAGAAGGACAGAGAGTGGATCCTGTTCACCGAGGAGACGCCGACCGCACCGGTCTATGCCGGCTTCACGCCTGCCGAAACCCGGGCCGCGCTCAAGCGGAAACTTGAGCCCAGTTATATGGGTACCTATACCGGCGCCCGCCGCTACGTACTGCATACGTTTGCCAATACCCAAAGCGCGCTGATGCGCAAGCGGGTTTCCCGCTACATGGAGGGCAAGCTGTGCCCGGCCTGCCACGGAAAGCGCCTGAAGCCGGAGGCGCTTTCGGTCACCTTCGCCGGTGTGGATATCGGTGAATTCATGCGGCTGCCGCTGGATCAACTGGCGGATCTGCTCGAGCCCATCGCGCACGGCGATTTCAGCGCGCACAGCCGTGGCTCAAGCAACAGAAGGGGCGCCACGCGCCGCGATCGCACCCAGCGAGCGGCCAGCGGTGGTGCCAGCCATGCCTCGGCCCCCGACGTACGGCTGACCTCGGCATTGTCGGAAGAGAAGCGCTTGGCTGCACAGCGGCTCGCAAGCGGGGTCATGGCGCGTGTACGGCAATTGCGGGGCCTGGGCCTGGGGTATCTCTCGCTGGATCGCRCCACGCCAACGCTATCGGCCGGCGAGCTGCAGCGCTTGCGGCTGGCGACGCAGCTCAGCTCGTTGCTTTTTGGCGTGCTGTACGTGCTCGACGAGCCATCGGCCGGCCTGCATCCTGCCGACAGCCAGGCGCTGTAC
>NZ_JBFRFE010000641.1:0-2421 GCF_052114665.1 Stenotrophomonas sp. 2YAF22
ACGCCCCTCGTGGACGTGATGCTGGTGCTGCTGATCATCTTCATCGTGACCGCGCCGATCATGACGTACCCGATCGCCGTGGACCTGCCGCAGCGCGTGCTCAACCCACCGCCGCAGCTGGTCGAACCGCCGCCGCCGATCGAGCTGAAGATCGACGCCAGCAACCAGGTCTCGTGGAACAACAGCCCGATCGGTACGCACGAACTGCAGCAGCGGATGGAGCAGGAGGTCCAGCGTGACCCGACCAACCAGCCGGAACTGCGGATCGATGCCAGCCCGGATTCGGAGTACGACGTGATGGCCAAGGTTCTGGCCGCCGCGAAGAATGCTCAGATGAAGAAGATCGGCTTCGTGCAGCAGTAAATCGCTACACCGCAATACATCAGTCATGACGCGACTGCAGGCGCCCCTGGAAACAGGGGCGTCTTTTTTTTGTGCGTGCAGGCGTCTTCCCGGCAACGCCGTTGGCAATGAATGCCTCTGGCCGGTGCCTGTCCCCGCTATGATCGGCGGATGCTCGCCCTCTTCGATTCCGTGCGCCATTGGCTTGATGGCATCGCCCACCTGGGAACGATCCTGGCGGTGGCCTATCTGCTGTATCTGCTGGCGTTGACGGGCTGGATCATGCTGCAGAAGCGCGAGCCGGTGGCCACGCTGAGCTGGATCCTGTCGCTGGCGCTGCTGCCCTACCTCGGCCTCTTCATCTACTACCTGCTGGGCCCACAGAAGGTGAAGCGGCAACGGCTGCGGCGCGGTCGCGCGCGCTCGGGCATGGAGCACTACAGCGATGTCTGCCCGCCCGATGCCGACTGCACCGAACTAGCCAAGATCGCGCAGGCGACCACCGGGCTGGCGCCAAGCACGGCCACCGAAGTGACCTGGCTGGTCGACGGCGCGGCCACCTACGCCGCGCTGCTGGAAGCGGTGGCACAGGCGCAGGACCATGTGCATCTGGAGTACTACATCTTCAATCCCGACCACGCCGGCACCGCGTTGCGGGATGCGTTGGTGGAACGGGCCAGCGCCGGTGTGCAGGTGCGGCTGCTGCTGGATGCGGTAGGTTCTTCGGCCGTGCGCCAGCGCTTCCTGCAGCCGCTGTTGAACGCCGGCGCGGAAGTAGTCTGGTTCCATCCTCGGCAGCTGTTGAAACCATTCAAACGCCCCTGGTTGAACCTGCGCACGCACCGCAAGCTGGTGATCGTCGATGGCCGGCTGGCGTTCACCGGCGGCATCAATATCACCGACGACGAAGACGAAAGTCGCAACCCGAATGCCTACCGCGATCTGCACATGCGCCTGCGCGGGCACGTGGTGCGCAGCCTGCAGCTGGTGTTCGCCGAGGACTGGCTGTACGCCAGCGGCCAGGACCACTCGCGGTTCGATATCGCCCGGCTGTGGCCCAGCGACATGCCCCWGCGCGGCGACGGCGCGATCAACGCGCAGGTGCTGGTGTCCGGCCCGGATTCGGGATGGGAGACCATCCATCGCCTTCATGTGGCGGCCATCCAGGAAGCACGTGAGCGGGTCTGGCTGGTGACGCCTTACTTCGTACCTGGCGAGGCGGCGCGGATGGCGCTGACGTCGGCGGCACTCGGCGGCCTGGACGTGCGCCTGCTGGTGCCGAAGATGAGCGACTCCTGGTTCGTCACCCAGGCCGCCCGCTCGTACTTCGACGAACTGCTGCATGCGGGAGTGAAGATCTACGAGTACGGTCCGCGCATGCTGCATACCAAGGCCTTCATCGCCGACGATGATGTCTGCATCGTTGGCAGCGCCAACTTCGACCACCGCAGCTTCCGCCTGAACTTCGAGCTGTCGATGATGATCAGCGACCGTGGCCGGGTGGCGGAACTGTCTACGTTGCTGCAGTCCGAATTCGAGCGTGCCACCCGCGTACACGACCAGGCAGGACGCTCGCTGTGGCTGCACCGGTTGCCCGAAGCCTTCGCGCGATTGGCCTCGCCGCTGCTGTGAGGCAGCGCTACACTGCGGCGGTGGCCCGGGGAGACTGACAATGTACTGGCTGTACCTGCTGCTGGCGCTGGGCTGCTTCGCCTTTGCGCTGAAAACACCGAACATGGGCCTGATGTCACTGGCCCTGCTGGGCACCCTCGCCTTCCTGCTGGCATGGGTGCGCGGTCGATACGCGGCACGCTTCGGCGACCTTCAGCGTGATCCGGCGACACTGGTGGACAGCGATGAACTCAGGCGTCTGCGCGAGCAGGCCAAGGTTGCTCCGGCCGACGGCAGCGACCCTCCCTCTCACTCCCCGTAGTCCCGTTCCATGACCCAGCTCAGCGTCAACGTCAACAAGATCGCCGTCCTGCGCAATTCGCGTGGCGGTGCCGAACCGGACGTGGTGCGTGCCGCCCAGGCCTGCCTGGATGCCGGCGCGCATGGCATTACCGTGCACCCGCGGCC
>NZ_JBFRFE010000642.1:0-2421 GCF_052114665.1 Stenotrophomonas sp. 2YAF22
CCCTTGGACAGCAGGGTCGCGCGGAAGTGGTCGCCGTTCTTGCGGCTCAGGCCGCCGTTGTCGCGGAACCACTTCTGGGTGTTGGCGTCGAGCACTTCCGACCAGATGTAGGCGTAGTAGCCGGCCGAGTAGCCGCCCATGATGTGGCTGAAATACGGGGTCTTGTAGCGCGGCGGAACCGGCGCGTAGTAGATGCCGTCCTTCTCCAGCGCGGCGCGCTCGAAGGCCATTACGTCCTTGGCGGCCGGCACCTGGTCCGGGCCGATCTGGTGCCAGCGCTGGTCGAGCATGGCGGCGCCCAGGTACTCGGTGGTGGCAAAGCCCTGGTTGAACTTGGCCGCGGCCAGCACCTTGTCCAGCAGTGCCTGCGGCATTGCCGAGCCATTCTGGTAGTGCTTGGCGTAGTTCTTCAGGATGGCCGGGTTGTCGGCCCACATCTCGTTGACCTGCGAGGGGAACTCGACGAAGTCGCGCGGCACCGCGGTGCCCGAGAAGTACGGATACTTCACATTCGAGAACATGCCGTGCAGGGCGTGACCGAACTCGTGGAAGGTGGTGCTCACTTCATCCCAGGTCAGCAGAGTCGGCTGGCCGGCCGGCGGCTTGGGAATGTTCAGGTGATTGGCCACCACCGGCTTGAAACCGGTCAGCTTGGACTGCGAGACGTACGAGTTCATCCACGCACCGCCGCGCTTGGAGGCACGTGCGTACGGGTCGAAGATGAAGATCGCCAGCTGGCTGCCATCGGCATCGAACACGTCATAGACGGTGACGTCATCGTGGTAGACCGGCAGGTCGGTGCGCTGCTTGAAGGTCAGGCCGAATTCCTGGTTGGCGGCGAAGAACACGCCGTTCTCCAGCACGTTCTTCATCTCGAAGTACGGCTTCAGCTGCGATTCGTCGAAGTTGTACTTGGCTTGGCGCACCTTCTCGCTGTAGAAGGCCCAGTCCCACGGCTCCAGCTTGAAGGTCGGCTTGCCGGCGGCCTTCTGTTCCTGGTCGATCATTGCCTGCAGGTCGGCGGCTTCGCGCTTGGCGTTGGCCACCGCTGCCGGTGCCAGCTTGCCGAGCATCGCATTGACCGCTTCGGGGGTCTTGGCGGTCTGGTTGGTCAGGTTGTAGGCGGCGAAGTTGGCAAAGCCCATCAGCTTGGCCTTGTCGGCGCGCAGCTGCATGATGCGCGCGACCAGCGCGGTGTTGTCGAACTCACCGCCGCGGCTGCCGCGGGTGGTGGACGCTTCGTAGATCTTCTGGCGCAGGGCGCGGTTGGCCAGGTTGGTCAGCGGCGGCTGGCCGGTGGTGTTGAGCAGGGTGATCACGTACTTGCCGTCCAGGCCACGGGCCTTGGCGGCTTCGGCGGCGGCAGCGATCTGCTCCTTGGACAGGCCGTCCAGTTCCTTGACGTCGTTGACGGTGATCGCCGAAGCATTCACTTCCGACTGCACGTTCTGGCTGAACTTGGTGCCGAGGTTGGCCAGCTCGGCGTTCATTTCCTTCAGCTTGGTCTTGTCGGCCTCGGACAGCTTGGCGCCGGCGCGCACGTAGTTGTCGTAGTACTTCTCGACCAGGCGAACGCCTTCAGCGTCCAGGCCCAGGGTGGCGCGGCTGTCATACAGCGCCTGGATGCGCGCGAACAGCTTGCCGTTCAGCGCGATCGCATCGCTGTGCGCGGCGAACTTCGCCGAATAGTCGGCCTGCAGCTTCTTGCGGGTGTCGTTGGTGTCGGCGCCGACCAGGCTGAAGAACACGGTGGTCGCGCGGTCCAGGGTGTCACCGCTCTTTTCCAGGGCGATGATGGTGTTGTCGAAGGTCGGCTTGGCCTTGGTGTTGGCGATCGCCTCCACTTCCTTCAGCTGCTGCGCCATGCCGGCGTCGAAGGCCGGGGCGAAGTCGCTGTCCTTGATCTTGTCGAACTGCGGGAAATGCAGCGGCAGCGGGCTGTCGGCGAAGAACGGATTGGCCTGCTGGGCATTGGCAGCGGTGGCCGGGGCGGCGGCGCTGGCCGAATAGGCGGGCAGGGCAAGGCCGAGGGTCATGGCCACGGCAAGGGCAAGGCGGGTGGTCAAGGTCGATACTCCGGTAAGGCAAACAAGGGCCCGAGGGTAACCCGGCCCGGCGCGCCCGCACTTGTGTCAAAAGGCATGTTGGCAAAGCCGCCCCGCAGCAGGGCCACCCTCTGGCTGGTTGCCCGGGTACCATGCAATCACCGCCCACGGCCCACCGCCATGACCACTGCCTACGATTTCAGCTTCCGTGACCTTGAAGGCCAGCCGCAGGCGTTGGCGCAGTACGAGGGCCGTCCGCTGCTGCTGGTCAACGTTGCCAGCCGCTGTGGCTTCACCCCGCAGTACACCGGGTTGGAACAGCTGTGGCAGGACTATCGTGATCGCGGCCTGGTGGTGATCGGATTTCCCTGCAACC
>NZ_JBFRFE010000643.1:0-2417 GCF_052114665.1 Stenotrophomonas sp. 2YAF22
CCGCCAGCCTGCTTGCAGCAGGCTATGCCGTGGCGCAGAGCGCCTATGCCAGCCAGGGCTGGGCGGTGGCAGATGCGATCGTGGACATGGAACGCCTGCGCGCGCACGCCCTGTCCGAACTGAAGGACGTGCGTCGCACCTGGATTCTCGGCTTTTCGATGGGCGGTGCGGTGGCCATCGCCACCCTCGAACGCCTGCCACAGCACTACGCCGGTGGCGTGTCGCTGTGCGGGGCCAACCTGCCTGGCGAACAACTGGCCAATGACCTGCTGACCACCCTGGTGGCGTTCGACTATTTCTTCCCCGAAGCCAAGGGACTGCCCCGGCAGGGCCTGGCATCGGCGGAAGCTGCGGCACTGCCGCAGATGGAGCTCTATCAAGGCATCGCCGCCGCGCTTCAGACCCGGCCGGCCGTGGCTGCGCAACTGGCTGCACGACTGCAGGTAAGCGTGGAGRCATTGCCGGGCACGATCAGCCTGCACGCGATGATCCTGCACGAACTGGCCACGCGCGCCGGCGGCATGCCGGTCGGCAACGTTACGACCGTCTACCGCGGATTCGGTGACGACAAGGCGTTCAACGCGGGCGTGCAGCGGCTGGCACCTGCTGCGCCGGCACAGCGATACGTGCGCGAAAAGCTGGCGTTGACCGGCGCGCTCAAGCGACCGCTGGTGATCCAGTTCAACAACAACGACCCGAGCATCGTGCCGCGCATGCAGGCGGTGTATCCGCAACTGGCCGAGCACGCTGGGGCCACGCCATTGCCGCGCGTACTGCCTGCGGTGGGCGAAGGCCACTGCGGCTTTGCGGATTCACAGGTGGTCGAGGCGTTGAAGGCAGCAGCGGCTCCCTTCTGAGCAGCCGACCGCATCAGTGGCCGAGCGTACCCATGGTGAAGGTGTACCCGGAGCGCATGAGGAAGTCGCGCATGCGCAGTTCGGCGCGGCGCGGAGACGGAAGATCCGGCGGGCCATACAGCGCATAGACCACGCCTGCGCCCTCGATGCGCTCGCGGCGCACGTCACAATGACGGCTCTCCGAGGCGAGGACCCAGCCGTCCTTCAGTTGATCGGGGCCGATGGACTGCCCGTTCTTCAGCCGGAATGTAAGCCAGCGCACATCTGCGGTGGATCTGCTCATTGCCGGCCAGCCGCATCGTGCGTGCGGCCCCTCATGTCCTTGCCTGCCATTGCTGCTCCCGAAGACCAGAACTCGACCATACCCCGTCGCAATGTCGTGGCCGACTGAGACTGTCAGCGGCGCTGGGCGGGCCTCAGGCATGTACGTCGAACAGCCTGCGGAATGCCTTCTGCCCGTCGGGTGTCACCTGCAGGTCGCGCCGCCCCTCAAGGCGACGCAGCCAGTGGTTCTGCAGGAAACTCTCCAGAAGTGCTTCGCCGACCATGCCGGCCATGTGCGGGCGCCGCTCGGTACAGTCCAGGCAGCCGCGGCAGTATCGCGCGGGCGTCACCTGTGGCGATCGCGCGATCAACGCTTCCAGCGGCTGACCCACCGCGCGCAGGATGGCGGCGCCATGAGCCGTCATCTGCCAGTGGTCTGCCGCCGCGGTAATCGCTCCGGTACTCAGCAGGTGGTCACAGATGGCGACAGCGCATTCACCCGCCAGGTGCCGGTAGCAGGTGCGCGCCCGACGGAAGCCGGCATCGACCTGTACGGTTCGTGGAGAGAGCGGTGGCCGTTGATCGCTGAAACGCAGAATGCCTTCCAGCATGTCGGCGACCTCGGTCGAGGCGAGCCGGTGATAGCGGTGGCGTCCCTGCACCGCCACGGCCAGGATGCCGCCGTCGAGCAACCGCCGCAGATGACTGCTTGCGGTCTGCGGCGAGATGCCAGCCACGCCGGCCAGCTCGGACGCCGTGTGCGCCCGTCCATCCATCAACGTCAACAGCATGGCCGCGCGTGCGTGGTCACCGACCAGCGTGCCGACATGGATGAAGGAGCGGGACGTCTGGACCATGGCCGCATTGTGGCATGCCGCTTTCCGCGCATCGTTCGACCCGGATCGAAGCATGCGCGCCCCTGCACAGGGCACAGTCATCGCCCGCACCCCACGAGCTCAGGCATGCCACCGGAAGACTTCCAACGCCGCTGCATCACCCCCTCGGTGCTCTACCCGGGAACACCGGTAGTGCTGATGACTACGTTGAATGAAGACGGCAGTGCGAACATCAGTCCGCTTTCATCATTCTGGGCGCTGGGCGACCGCGTGGTGCTCGGCATCGGCGAACAGGGCCAAGGCTGCAGCAACCTTCTGACACGCGGCGAATGCGTACTGAACTTCGCAGATGCCACGCAGGCGGCGCAGGTTGAAGCCATCGCCCGCGCCACCGCTCGTACCCCCGTGCCGGAGTCGAAGCGCGCCATGGGGTACGTGCATGTGCCTGACAAGTTCGCAC
>NZ_JBFRFE010000644.1:0-2416 GCF_052114665.1 Stenotrophomonas sp. 2YAF22
GCGTACAAGCCGCGCGATGCTGGCCGGCCCGGGAACGCCCACCAGCACCGGATGGGTGATGCCACGGGCGCGCAGTTCATTCAACCAGGCCAGAACGATATCGGCGTCGAATGCGAACTGGGTGATGACCAGCGGTGCCATGCCTCGCTCTTCGATACGCTGGCACTTTTTTTCAAGCACGCGCCACCTCTCGGCGCTGGTCATCGCCGGATGGCCTTGCGGATGCCCGCCCACCCCCACGACCTTGATGCCGGCGCGCTCGAGAATGCCGCTCTCGATGATCGATGTGCTGTCGGCGAACGGCCCGGCAGGCGTGGCAAGATCGCCTGCGATCACGAAACAGCGCTCAATGCCGGCGTCGATGACGGCACGCTCGATGAAGTGCTCCAGCGCCGCCCGCGAGCCGATGCGGCGTGCGGAAAGGTGCGGCATCGGCTCGAATCCCAGTTCGCGCACCCTGCGTGCCGCAGCCAGTCGCGCAGCATCGTCCTCGCTCGGCAGGTAGGGAATGGAGATCGTCGTCCCCCGTGCAATGCGGGCGGCTTCGGCGCGCAACGCAGGCATGGCCTTGGCACTGACTTCCAATGAAAAGGCGTTGACGAAGGTCTGCGCCAGTGGCTCCATGCGGCCAACGCCTGCTGACATCAGCCGGCTCCACGCAGGTTGCCGGCGCTTGTGGAGCTGTTCCGTGCCAGTTCGACAAACGCCTGCAGGTAATCGATACCGGTATCGGCCTCACGCGCGCCCAGGTAGATCTGCTTGGGAATGCCTTTCGCACCCAGACGCACCGGTACCACGTCCATGCGGGCTGCATATTCCTCCACCAGCCAACGCGGCATGGCGGCCACGCCGCGACCGCTGGCCACCATCTGCATCATGATGTCGGTGGTTTCGATGGCCTTGTGGCGCCGGGGCGTGACCCCGGCAGGCAGCAGGAACTGGTTGTAGATATCCAGCCGCTCGAACGGCACCGGATAGCTGATGAGTACTTCCTGGCTGAGCTGGCGGGGCTTGACGTGCTCGACCGACGCCAGCGCGTGGCCCTTGGCCACCACCAGCACCTGCTCGTAATCGAAGACGGGGACGAACTTCAGGCCCGGCTTCAACAGCGGGTCGGGCGTGACCAGCAGGTCGATTTCATAGCCGAACAGGGCGCCGATGCCGCCGAACTGGAACTTCTGCTTGACGTCCACATCGACGTCGGGCCAGCTGGCCAGATAGGGCGAGACGATCTTCAGCAGCCACTGGTAGCAGGGGTGGCATTCCATGCCGATGCGCAGCGCGCCACGCTCGCCCTGCGCGAACTGGCCCAGCCGTTCCTCGGCCAGGTCCAGCTGCGGCAGCACCCGGTTGGCCACCGCCAGCAGGTACTGGCCCGCCTGGGTCAAGCGCAGGCTGCGGCCTTCGCGCAACCAGACGTTGGTGCCCAACTGCTGCTCCAGCTTCTTCATGCTGTGGCTCAGGGCTGATTGGGTCAGGTTCAGCACACCGGCGGCGGCCGTGAGCGACCCCTGCTGCTCGACCTGCTGCACGATGCTGAGATGGATCCGCTCCAACATGACGATGAATCTCACTCATGGATTGGTGAAGTAATACCATTTTACGTCATGGGATGGGCTGGCTAGCATCGGCTCACGCCTTCGGATCCCTGCCAGCGCGGCTACCCAGCCGGCACGCAGGACTGCGCCCCTGCAGGTCAACCCGAAGCAGCCCCTTCCCCTGCTGAAGCGAAGAGATGACCCGCCCCCTCCGTATCGTCGCCGTTTCCGGCGGGCTGCAGCGCCCCTCAAGGGCCGCGACCCTGGCCGAGCACCTGCTGGACCTGATCGGCGAAGGCGTCCCCTGCGATCAGCACCTGATTGAACTGGGTGAACTGGCGCCACAACTGGCCGGTGCGCTCCGGCGCTCGCAGTTGCCCGAAACCGTGGAGCGGCAGTTGGCCGCTGTCGAGCGGGCCGATGTGCTGGTGGTGGTTACGCCGGTCTACCGCGGTTCGTACACCGGCCTGTTCAAGCACTTCTTCGATTTCATCGACCAGGACGCGCTGGTCGATACCCCGATCCTGCTGGCCGCCACTGGCGGCAGCGAACGCCACGCGCTGGTGATCGACCACCAGCTGCGACCGCTTTTCAGCTTCTTCCAGGCGCGAACCCTGCCCTTGGGTGTCTACGCAACCGACAAGGATTTCGCAGACGGCTGCGTGCAGAACGAGGCCCTGATGCAGCGGGCGCGGCTGGCGGTGCAGCGAGCGATGCCCCTGCTTGCCCTCTCCCATCGTGCAGCACCTGCCGTTACCGAGGCCGCTGCAGTCCTCTGAATGCCGAATGCCAGCGACCTGCATTCGGATGTCACCCCCGCAACCCGGAACGCCGCCCATGACGACCGAGAACTTCACCTTCAGCATCACCCGTATTCC
>NZ_JBFRFE010000645.1:0-2415 GCF_052114665.1 Stenotrophomonas sp. 2YAF22
CTGTTGGGGGTGGGTGCCGACCGTTGGTCGGCACGCTTCTGACGCTCCGCCACGACCCACGGTCGTGGCCCACCTGAATGGGCCCGCCACCGCGCGGGCCTTTTCTTTGCTGCACTGCGGGTTGCACACCCCTCCGTAATTATGGCGTAATTATCCCAACGCCATTCGGAAGTCCGTCGATGAACCCGAGTTGGGACACGCTGGAGCGGGGCCGCCAGGCGCGGCTGGAACGCGCCGCGCCATGGGCCAGGGGCCACGAGGTGGCGGCCGGCGATGTCGCCGAACTGCTGCACTCGCTGCTGGAACCGGGCGACAAGGTCTGCTTGGAAGGCAACAACCAGAAGCAGGCCGACTTTCTGGCCCAGGCCCTGGCCGACCTCGACCCGGCGCGGGTGCATGACCTGCACATGGTGCAGTCGGTGCTGTCGCTGCCCTCGCACCTGGATGTGTTCGAGCGCGGCATTGCCTCGAAGCTGGACTTCTCCTTCTCCGGGCCGCAGTCGGTACGGCTGGCAAACCTGGTGGCCGAGGGCCGCATCCAGATCGGCGCCATCCACACCTACCTGGAACTGTTCGGCCGCTACTTCATCGACCTGACCCCGCGCGTGGCGCTGGTCGCGGCGCACGCCGCCGACCGCCACGGCAATCTCTACACCGGCCCCAACACCGAAGACACGCCGGTGATCGTGGAGGCCACCGCGTTCGGTGGCGGCATCGTCATCGCCCAGGTCAACGAGATCGTCGACACCCTCCCCCGCGTCGATATCCCCGCTGACTGGGTCAACTTCGTGGTGCAGGCACCTCGCCCGAACCATATCGAACCTCTGTTCACCCGCGACCCGGCGCAGATCTCCGAGATCCAGGTGCTGATGGCGATGATGGCCATCAAAGGGATCTACGCCGAGTACGGGGTGAACCGGCTCAACCACGGCATCGGTTTCGATACCGCAGCCATCGAACTGCTGCTGCCCACCTACGCCGAATCGCTCGGGCTGAAGGGAAAGATCTGCCAGCACTGGGCGCTCAATCCGCACCCGGCGCTGATTCCAGCCATCGAATCGGGTTTCGTCAAATCCGTGCACTCGTTTGGTTCGGAACTGGGCATGGAGAAGTACATCGCCGCGCGCGGTGATGTGTTCTTCACCGGCGCCGATGGTTCGATGCGCTCCAACCGCGCGTTCTCGCAGACCGCAGGGCTGTATGCCTGCGACATGTTCATCGGCTCCACCCTGCAGATCGACCTGCAGGGCAACAGCTCCACCGCAACGCGCGACCGCATCGCCGGCTTTGGCGGTGCACCCAACATGGGTTCGGATGCACGCGGCCGCCGCCACGCCAGCGACGCCTGGATCAAGGCGGGCCAGCAGGCCGCGCGGCCCGGCGAGATGCCGCGCGGGCGCAAACTGGTGGTGCAGATGGTGGAAACCTTCCGCGAGCACATGGCGCCGGCCTTCGTCGACCGCCTCGATGCCTGGGAACTGGCCGAGCGCGCGAGCATGCCGCTGCCGCCGGTGATGATCTACGGCGACGACGTCAGCCATGTGCTGACCGAAGAAGGCATCGCCAACCTGCTGCTGTGCCGCAGCCCGGAAGAACGCGAGCAGGCGATCCGCGGCGTGGCCGGCTATACCGCCGTGGGCAGGGCACGCGACCGCGCCATGGTGGAAAACCTGCGCGACCGCGGAGTGATCCGCCGCCCGGACGATCTCGGCATCAACGTGCGCGATGCCAGCCGCGATCTTCTTGCCGCGCGTTCGGTGAAAGACCTGGTGCGCTGGTCCGGCGGTCTGTACGACCCGCCCAAGCGCTTCCGCAACTGGTAAGGGCCACGCCATGGAAACCCTCGACTATCGATTCGCCGGCACGACGCCCGTGTGCTTCCCCACCGATGCGGTGCTGGTGGGCGTACTGGCCTCGGGCAACCTGGAAATCCTGCTGGAACCGGCCGACCTGGACGGTGCGATGACCGTGCGCATCATCACCGCTGCACGTGGCTTCGGCACGGTCTGGCAGGCGGTGATCGCCGACTTCGCCCAGCGTCATCCCCTGCGCGATGTACGCGTGTCGATCAACGATGCCGGCGCTACACCGGCGGTGGTCAGCCTGCGCCTGGACCAGGCCGTCGAGACCCTGCTTGCCGGAGGCCAGCCATGACGCTCGCACAGCGCACCAGCTATTACGAAGCCGATGCCCGCGCGCGCATCGCCGGGCTGCTTGATGCAGGATCGTTCCGCGAATTTCTCGGCCCAGCCCAGCGCGCCATCAGCCCGCATCTGGCGCAGCTGGACCAGCCGGCCGCCTTCGACGATGGCATCGTCGTCGGTGAGGGACACCTGCACGGCAAGCACGTGCTGGTGGCCGCACAGCAGGGTGAATTCATGGGCGGCGGCGTGGGTGAGGTGCATGGTGCCAAGT
>NZ_JBFRFE010000646.1:0-2414 GCF_052114665.1 Stenotrophomonas sp. 2YAF22
CCTTCGGCCAGCGCCAGTGCAGCACGCGGCAGGAACGCTGCGGCAATGTCCCGGTGCACCAGCAGGGTCTCCAGTGAATTGCACGCGGAGGGGCGACTGCACTTGCCGTCCACCAGCAGATCGAGCGCTTTGGCTGCATCGGCGCTGGCATCGACGAACAGGTGGCAGACACCCTTGTAGTGCTTGATGACCGGCACGCGCGCGTGCTCGGCGACGAAGCGGATCAGGCCTTCGCCACCGCGCGGGATGGCCAGGTCGATCAATTCGTGCAGTTGCAGCAGTTCCAGCATCGCTTCGCGGCGCAGGTCGGTCAGCACCGTCACAGCGGCAGGGGGCACGCCGTTGGCCTTCAATGCCCCCGCCAACGCCTGGGCGATGGCGGTATTGGAATGGATCGCCTCCGAGCCGCCACGCAGGATCACGCCGTTGCCCGCCTTCAGGCACAGCGCGGCGGCTTCGGCGGTCACGTTCGGGCGTGCTTCGTAGATCATCGCGATCACTCCCAGCGGCACGCGCACCTTCTGCACGCGGATGCCGTTCGGACGCACGTCGTCGCGGGTCACCTGCCCGACCGGGTCCGGAAGGCCGGCCACCTCGCGCACGGCGTCGGCCATCGCCAGCAGGCGCGCCGGGTCCAGTGCCAGACGGTCGAGCATCGCGTTGCCCACGCCTTTGTCGCGGGCGGCGGCCAGGTCGCGTGCATTGCCTGCAAGAATCTGTCCGGCATTGACCTCCAGCGCCTGCGCCATCGCCTGCAGCAGTGCCCTGCGCGCATCGCTGTCCAGGCCGGCAACCACCTGCGCCGCCTCGCGGCAGGCACGGGCCTGCGATTCGATCTCACTCATCGGCATATCCTGCAGTGGGTTCATGGCAGCACCAGATCGTCGCGATGGACGACGGTACCGCCGTAGTTGTAGCCGAGCACGGTCTGGATGTCGCGGGTGTGGCGGCCGGCAATGCGGCGCACGTCATCGGCGGCGTACTGGCTCACACCACGGGCCACGCACACCCGGCCGGCGTCGGTGTTCCAGCATACCTGCACCATGTCACCGCGCCGGAACGCGCCGTCGGCACCGGTGATGCCACCGGGCAACAGCGATGCCCCCTTCTCGCGCATCGCCTGGGCGGCGCCGGCATCGATCAGGATCGCGCCTTCGGCGAGCGGAGCGTGGCGCAGCCAGTGCTTGCGGGCCGCCTCGCGGCTGCGCGCGGCATGGATGCGGGTGCCGTGCAGGCGATCCTGCGCCAGCGCGCGTACCACCTCGCCGCTGCGGCCATTGAATAGATAGGTTTCGATGCCGACACGGCCGGCCTTGGCTGCGGCCTCCAGCTTGGTGCGCATGCCGCCGGTGCCGGCGACCGAACCGGCGCCGCCAGCCATCGCCAGCACGGCGTCATTCAACTCGACTACTTCATGCAGTGGCCGGGCATTGGCATGCGTGCGCGGGTCGGCACTGTAGAGACCGTCGATGTCGGTAGCGATGAACAGTGCATCGGCATCGACCAGCGCCGCCACCGTCGCGGCCAGGTTGTCGTTGTCACCGAGTTTGAGCTCATCCACCGAAACGGTGTCGTTCTCGTTGACCACCGGCAGCGCGCCCAGCCGCAGCAGCTCGTTGAGCGTTGCCCGCGCATTGAGATAGCGGCGGCGGTTGCGCAGATCGTCATGGGTCAGCAGCACCTGCGCCACCGGGCGCTCGAAGAAGCGCTGCCACAGACCGATCAGCTGCGCCTGGCCCAGAGCCGCCAACGCCTGCCGCGCCGCCATCGCGGCACCGGGTTCATCGGCCCGGGGCAGGATCGCGCGGCCGGCAGCGACCGCGCCGGAGGACACGATGACGACCTCGCGCCCGGCCAGCACGTTGGCCGAAACGAACTGGGCCAGGCCCAGCGCGTGGCGCGGCGACAGGCCACCACCGTCGGCGGCCAGCAGGCTGCTGCCGACCTTGAGCACGGCACGCCGCCACGACGGCAGCGCTTGTTCGGGGAACGGCGATGCAACGTGGGCGGCGTGGACAGTCATCAGGGGCGCCTCAGCGGGTATTCCATTCATGGACGCTCAGCGCCGATGCCTGCATCGTCACCAGCGGATCGGTGGCGACGATGGCCTGCGCCTGCGCGAGGCTGTCGAGGTTGCACAGCACATAGGCGCCACCGCTGCCGTCGGCAAAGCCGCCGGTCAGCTGCAGCCGGCCCTCGGCCTGCAACGCATCGAGGAAGTCGCGGTGYGGCTGCACCACGGCGTCGTTGAAGCCCGGCAGGCGCATCGCCAGCACCAGGTAGACGGTGCCGGCCATCAGGACAGCGCCTGCCAGCGCGCGCGCAGTTCATCCAGGCGCAGGTCCGACGCCGAACCCGGCGATACGCGCGCCGCCAGGCTGCCTTCTGGCGTTCGCCCCTGCCCTGCACTGTCG
>NZ_JBFRFE010000647.1:0-2405 GCF_052114665.1 Stenotrophomonas sp. 2YAF22
ACACCCGCACCACCGGCGCGGTGGTCGGCTTGGCGATGCGCTGCGCGCATTCGGTCAGCGCGTGGCGCTCGACCAGGTCGGCGAACGCAGCGCGGTCTTCGCGGGCGATCTGCACTACGGCGCCCAGCTCTTCATTGAACAGGCTGCGGAACGGATCATCGCCCCAGGCGTCGAGGGTGATGTCCAGGCCCAGGCGCGAGGTGAAGGCCATTTCGCACAACGCGGCGAACGCGCCACCGTCGCTGCGGTCGTGGTACGCGCGCAGCAGGCCGGACTGGCGTGCATCGCGGATCAGCTCGAAGAAGCCACGCAGGCGCTGCGGATCGTCCAGGTCCGGGGCGGCACCGGCGAAGGCCGGCAGGTCGCCGTGGTCGGCGTGCACCTGGGCCAGGATCGAACCGCCCAGGCGCTGCTTGCCGGCACCGAGGCCGATCAACCACAGCTCACTGTCGATATCGCGGTCCAGCAGCGGGGTCAGCTGCTGGCGTGCATCGGCCACCGGCGCGAACGCGGTGATCACCAGCGATACCGGCGACACGCTCTTGTGCGCCGCGCCCTGGTCGTGCCACTGCGCCTGCATCGACAGCGAGTCCTTGCCCACCGGGATGCTGATGTCCAGCTGAGGGCACAGTTCCATGCCGACCGCCTTCACCGCGTCGTACAGCAGCGCGTCTTCGCCCGGGTGGCCTGCAGCGGCCATCCAGTTCGCCGACAACTTGATTTCATCGAGCGCGTCGACCGGGGCTGCGCACAGGTTGGTCAATGCTTCGCCAACGGCCATGCGGGCCGAAGCGGCAGCGTCCAGCAGCGCCAGCGGCGTGCGTTCACCCAGTGCCATCGCCTCGCCGGCCACGCCGTCGAAATCGGCCAGGGTGATCGCCACGTCGGCCACCGGCAGCTGCCACGGGCCAACCATCTGCTCGCGCGCGGTCAGGCCGCCCACGCTACGATCGCCGATGGTGACCAGGAAGTTCTTGGAGGCTACCGTCGGATGCGCGAGCACGCGCAGACCGGCTTCCTGCAGATCCAGGCCACCGGTCTTCAGCGCCGGCCAGCGTGGTGCCGGCGGGTGCGCGGTATCACGGTGCATCTTCGGCGGCTTGCCGAACAGCACGTCCATCGGCAAATCGATGGGTGCATCGGCCGGGATGTTGCCCGGCACGGCACCATAGGCCACCACCAGGTGTTCGGCTGCGGTGGCGACACCGACCGCAGCGAACGGGCAGCGCTCGCGCGCGCACAGCGCGGCGAATTCAGCCAGGCGCTCCTGCGCCACACCGAGTACGTAGCGCTCCTGCGACTCATTGCACCACAGCTGCATCGGCGACAGCGACGGATCGTCGGTGGGCACCTTGCCCAGGTCGATGATGCCGCCCACGCCGGAATCGTGCAGCAGTTCGGGAATGGCGTTGGACAGGCCACCTGCACCGACGTCATGGAAGAACTTGATCGGGTTGTTGGCACCCATCGCCACGCAGCGGTCGATGACCTCCTGGCAGCGACGCTCCATCTCCGGGTTGTCGCGCTGCACGCTGGCGAAGTCCAGGTCCTCGGCGCTTTCACCGGAGGCGACCGAACTGGCGGCACCGCCGCCGAGGCCGATCAGCATCGCCGGGCCGCCGAGCACGATCACGGCATCGCCGTCCTGCAGCAGGATCTTGTCGACCTGCACGCGATCAATGGCGCCGAGGCCACCGGCCAGCATGATCGGCTTGTCGTAGGCGCGCACCAGGTCGGCGCCTTCCGGCAGTTCGAAACTGCGGAAGTAGCCGAGCAGTGCCGGGCGGCCGAACTCGTTGTTGAACGCAGCGCCGCCGAGCGGGCCGTCGGTCATGATCTCCAGCGCCGGCGCCATGCGCGGGTTCAGCGCGCGCGGCGCTTCCCACGGCTGCGGCAGCTCGGGAATGCGCAGGTGCGAGACCGAGAAACCGCTCAGGCCGGCCTTCGGCTTGCCGCCGCGACCGGTCGCGCCTTCATCGCGGATTTCGCCACCCGCGCCGGTCGACGCGCCCGGGAACGGGGCGATTGCGGTCGGGTGGTTATGCGTTTCCACCTTGATCTGGAACGCGCTGGGCACCTGCGGTTCGCGGCGGTACTCGCCGCTGGCCGGGTCCGGGCGATAGCGCGAGGCCGGATGGCCTTCGATCACCGCCGCGTTGTCGCTGTACGCACTGAGCGTGTGCTGCGGGGTCTGCTGGTGGGTGTTCTTGATCATCCGGAACAGCGAGCGGTCCTGCTCCTGGCCGTCGATGGTCCAGCTGGCGTTGAAGATCTTGTGCCGGCAGTGCTCGGAATTGGCCTGCGCGAACATCATCAGTTCCACGTCCGACGGCGACCGGCCCAGCGCGGTGAAGCGCTCGCGCAGGTAGTCGATCTCGTCCTGCGCCATGGCCAGGCCGAGGCGC
>NZ_JBFRFE010000648.1:0-2397 GCF_052114665.1 Stenotrophomonas sp. 2YAF22
TTGTCGACCAGTGCCTTGGAGAAGGCCTGGGTCTGCTCGTGCTCGCGGGTGAACTGGCCGCAGAACTCAAGCGCCTGCTGCACCATCTCGGTGGCCTTGCCATCGACGAACAGCGGCTGGCCTTCTTCGCCGCCACGGACGATGCGCGGGCTGTCTTCGTCGATGCCGAGCAGGAAGTCATTGTCCGCGCCGGTGTCGATGAAGATGAAGGGATGGCGGCGCAGGTAGGCCGGGATGTAGGTCTCGTCGTCCCACAGGCCATCGGTGATGAACAGGTTGTCGGTGGTCACGCCCACGGCGGCCATCGGCACCGCGCTCGGGCCTGCGAACAGGATCGGGAAGTGGTGCAGCGCCAGCGAGAATTCGCCCAGCACCAGCGGGATGGAGTTGCTGCTGGCAGCGAACTCGAGCTTGCCCGGCAGGATGCGCAGATCGGCGTGCAGGTCTGCCTGCAGCGGCACCGGGCGGGTGTAGAACAGGGGCGCGCTGCTCGGCGCAGCTTCGGTGGTGGTGTCGCTGGTGGTGGTCATCGTGGAAACCATGTCGATCATGCGCGCCTGYCATCCCGGGCGCGCCAGCGGGAACAACCTGAATCCCGCATTATCAACAAGGCAGGTGACAACGGCCACCCCGCCGCCGACTTATTTCAGCTGCAACGGGTAGCGCTGCCACAGTACGTGGACCAGGAAGCCGGCCAGTTCGGTGTCGCGCGCACTGACCGCTGCGCGGATCTTGTCCAGCAGGACCATGTCGCTGCAATGCCGCACATCGGCGTGGTTGGCCTGGCCAGCGCGCCGTGCCCGATAGCGTGCAGCCCGCTGTGCGTCGCTCATTGCGTACCCGAACTTGGGCGGCCGACCGCGTTTGCGCGGCAGGGTCAGCTCCAGGGTTCCGGGATCATTGTCATCACGCATGGGCAGGGTGCGGGCGGCGGCAAGCAACGGGGGGTGCGCAATTTATCGTGAGGCATCACTTTAATCCAGCTTTTTCTGCAGTTTTGTTGCAATGCAGTGCAAGTGCGTCGTGCACGACGGGCACACATCCACGCATGGCGTGGATAAGTCCCCCGCCAATACGTAAAAAGGGAGCCCGCGAACGGGCTCCCCTGCTCTTTCCTTACGAAGCACGCACGGGCTCGTAGCCATGCAGGTGCGATTCGCTGCTGGCGCGTCCCTGGCTCAGCGAACGCAGCGAAGTCGTGTAACCGACCAGTTGCGCCAGCGGCGCGAACCCGCTGACTTCGGCGCGACCGTCCTGGTCGTCGATGCGGGCAACGCGTCCATGGCGGCGATTCAGATCGCCCACCACGTCCCCCACCGAGGCCGACGGTGAATGCACCGTCACCGCCATTACCGGTTCCAGCAGCTGCGTACCGCTGGCCGCCAGCGCGGCCTTGATGCCCTCGCTGCCGGCCCGATGGAACGCCATCTCCGACGAATCCTTCGCGTGGGTCTGGCCATCCACCAGGCTGACTTCGATGCCGACTACCGGATGGCCCTGCGGGCCTTCCGACAACGCAGCACGAACTCCCTTCTCCACCGCAGCGATGAAGTTGCGCGGCACCACGCCACCGACGATGCGGTCATTGAACACAACCTCGCCGTCGTCGCGCGGCACCACATCCAGCACCACGTGCGCGAACTGGCCCTGGCCACCGGTCTGCTTGACCAGACGGCCCACGACGCCTTCAACGGCACGCTGCGGCGTCTCCTGGTAAGCCACGCGTGGCGCGCCAATGCCGATGTCCAGCTTCCATTCGCTGCGCAGGCGCTCGACCATCACTTCCAGGTGCAGCTCGCCCATGCCCCAGGCCAGGGTTTCACCGGTGTCGCGATCGGTTTCCACCCGGAACGAGGGATCTTCCTGGGCCAGGCTGGCCAGACCCTGCGCCAGCCGGATCAGGTCGGCCGCACGTGCAGGCTCCAGCCGCCATGCCAGCACCGGGGCCTGCGCCTGGATGCTCTCCAGAAGCAGCGGCTGCCCTCGCCCGCTCAGCGTTTCACCGCTGACCGCATCCTTCCAGCCCAGCACCGCCACGATGTCGCCAGCCACGGCCTGCCCGATGTCCTGGGTCTGGTCGGCCTGCACGCGCACCAGCCGGCTGATGCGACGCCCTTGCGGGTGCTGCGAGCTGGCCACGTTGTCGCCTACCTTCAAGGTGCCCGAGTACAGCCGCACGAAGCTCAACGCACCGTGCTGCTGGTGGGTGATCTTGAACAGCAGGCCAGCCAGCGGACCGTCCGGGTCCGGCGGCAGCAGGACGTCGCCGCCCTCGCCTTCGGCAGTGACCGCAGGACGATCCAGCGGCGACGGCAGGTAATCGACCACCGCATCCAGCAACGGTTCGATGCCCTTGTCCTTGAAGGCGGCGCCGGCCAGCACCGGCACGCCAGCACC
>NZ_JBFRFE010000649.1:0-2392 GCF_052114665.1 Stenotrophomonas sp. 2YAF22
GCTATGCCGCGCTCGTGGCCCGCCATTCCGGCCTGACCTTCGTCGAAGTCCCTTTTCCCAGCACCCTCGCCGCGATGACCGCCGTCTGTGAGGGGCGGGCCGATCTTGTGCTGGCGATGGGTGCTGACGATGGGGCACGCCTGCCCTGCCCCAGCCTGGCGCCCTCGCGCAGTTTTCCTGGCGGTGCCAGCGTGCTTGCCGGCCGTATTGGCGAGCGCTTGCCGCGGCGGGTTGCCGATCTCGGCACGCTGCGCATCGCTGCTGTTGAAGGAGGCCCCTACCCGGTGTGGCTGGCACAGCACCACCCTGCGGTGCCTGTGCTGCCGCACCCCAGCATGCGGGCGGCATTGGCTGCCGTGGATGCCGGCATTGCCGACGTTGCGATCGGGCTGGAATCCACTGCAGGTGCGATAGCACGACGTCACTTCTCCCACAGCCTGCGGTTGCAGACAGTGGATGCCGATCTTTCGACCCAGCTGCATCTGCTTGCCCGGCGCGAAGACCAGGCGCTGCTTGATCGTATCGAGGCGGCACTGGATGACATCACCATCGAAGAGCATGCCCAGTTGCTGCAGCGCTGGGCGCGGCAGACGCTGCCGGCCGCGCTCGGCCAGAAGGTGCGCGAAGGCCTCGATGGCACCGTGCTCTGGCTGTTGCCAGCCGCAGCCCTGCTGCTGGCATTCCCGTTGCTGGCTGCACGCAGGCTGCGCCAGCAGCAGGGTCTTGATCAGAAGCAGGCGCAGATGACGGGCATGATCAGCCATGAGGTGCGCAATTCCGCACAGGCCGTCATGGCGTCGATCGACCTGCTGGGCCAGGCGCCACTGCCAGCCGGTCAACGCGAACTGGTAGCCGCTGCGGCCACCGCCAGCCAGACATTGCGCGGATTGCTCAACCGCACGCTGGACTTCTCCCGCCTGGCCAGCGGCACTTTCCGGCCAAAGCTGGTGCCCTGCAACGTCCCTGCGATCTGCACGCAGGCGCTGCAGGCCATTACGCCCCTCGCGCAGAAGAAGGCGCTCAGCCTGCAGCTCTGTGCACCGCAGGCGCCGTTCCCGATGCTGGCAACGGACCCGGACTGCCTGCGCCAGCTGCTCGACAACCTGCTCGGCAATGCCGTCAAGTTCACCGACGTAGGCGGCGTTGAACTGCGCCTGCAGCTGGATGCGCCCACGAAGAACGCATCACTGTTGATAGAGGTCATCGACAGTGGCATCGGCATCGCGCCAGCGCAGATGAGCGCCCTGTTCGAGCCCTTCCGGCAGGCCGATGCAGGCAGGCAGCGCGGTGGCAGCGGCCTGGGCCTTTCCATCTGTCGCACGTTGGCCGAGGCCATGGGCGGCACCCTGGATGTCCATAGCGTGCATGGCCGTGGCAGCCGCTTCATTCTTCGCCTGCCCGTGCAGCAGGTGCAGGAAGATGCGCCGGCCACTGCCGCTGCGTCCGCCCTGCCCCGGCTGGCCGGCACGCGCATCCTGCTGGTGGAGGATCACGCGCTGACCCGGCAGGTCATTGCCGCCCAGTTGCGGCGCTGGGGCGCGACGGTGCAGGAGGCTGCCAATGCCGAAGATGCCTTGGCGACCCAGATGCAGGCGCCCTGCCCGCTGGTGATGCTGGACATCGGTCTGCCGGGAATGGATGGCTACGCGCTGGCCCGGCAATTGCGGCTGCATGAAGCAGAGGGCGCGCCGCGCGCCCGGCTGATCGCGCTTTCCGCCTTCACTGGCGACGATCACACGATGCGCTGCCAGGTTGCCGGCATCGACGCGGTATTGCTCAAGCCGTTGCAGGCCGATGCGCTGCTGCAGGCGCTGGACCAGCCTGTGCCCGGCCGTGCCTTCGAAAACACTGCCCGCGAACTGGTGGCCGCCTACGAAGAAGATATCGATCGCGAGCTGCAATGCCTGCACGAAGCGATCGCTCGTTGCGATGCCGCGCAGCTGCGCCATCATGCGCATCGCCTGCAGGGCGTGCTGCAGATGCTCAACGCGGGCGGCATGGAGGCACGCGCCGGCGAGCTATGGGAGCTGGGCGATCGCGTGCCGCCCGGCTGGGACGATACGCGCCAGCTGCTGGCCGAGCTGCAGTCGTGGCGCGGCTCCCGGGCTGCGGGAGCCGCGCCGTCGCCCTGAATCAGGCGGCGTTGCGGCCTGCCTGGCGGCGGGTCAGGTCGTTGAAGCGACCCAGCGAGATCAGGTGCTGGTGGATCAGCGCCAACCAGCCGTTGCGGTGCCATTCGATGACGGTCGCATCCGGCAGCGCAATGAACTTCTCGACGTCGACCACGAAGAAGCCGTTGAGGTTGAACTCGCGACCATCGGGCAGGCGCACGGTTGCATTGCGCTCGACCAGCAGGCCGTTGTCGACCAGTGCCTTGGAGAAGGCCTGGGTC
>NZ_JBFRFE010000650.1:0-2389 GCF_052114665.1 Stenotrophomonas sp. 2YAF22
CTGGAAGACATGAACCGCGTGCAGCCGGGCGACGTGCTGATCGCCGACATGACCGATCCCGATTGGGAGCCGGTGATGAAGCGTGCCTCGGCGATCGTCACCAACCGCGGCGGCCGTACCTGCCACGCGGCGATCATCGCGCGCGAGCTGGGCGTGCCGGCCGTGGTCGGTTCGGGCAATGCCACCAAGGTCATCGAGGATGGCCAGCTGGTCACCGTCAGCTGCGCTGAAGGCGATACCGGCTTCATCTACGAAGGCAAGCTCGGCTTCGAGCGCACCACCACCGATCTGGGCAACATGCCGCCGGCACCGTTGAAGATCATGATGAACGTGGCCAACCCGGAACGTGCCTTCGATTTCGGCCAGCTGCCGAACGCGGGCATCGGCCTGGCGCGCCTGGAAATGATCATCGCCAGCCACATCGGCATCCACCCCAACGCGCTGCTGGAATACGACCGCCAGGATGCGGCGACGAAGAAGAAGATCGACGAGAAGATCGCCGGTTATTCCGACCCGGTCGGCTTCTACGTGGACCGTCTGGCCGAAGGCATCGCCACCCTGACCGCTTCGGTCGCGCCGAACCCGGTGATCGTGCGACTGTCGGACTTCAAGTCCAACGAGTACGCCAACCTGATCGGCGGCAGCAACTACGAGCCGCACGAAGAGAACCCGATGATCGGCTTCCGCGGCGCCAGCCGTTACGTCGATCCGAGCTTCTCGGCCGCGTTCGCGCTGGAGTGCAAGGCCGTGCTGCGCGTGCGCAACGAGATGGGCCTGGACAACCTGTGGGTCATGATCCCGTTCGTGCGCACCCTGGAAGAAGGCCGCAAGGTCGTCCAGGTGCTCGAACAGAATGGCCTGAAGCAGGGCGAGAACGGCCTGAAGATCATCATGATGTGCGAAGTGCCGTCCAACGCGCTGCTCGCCGATGAGTTCCTGGAGATCTTCGATGGCTTCTCGATCGGGTCCAACGACCTGACCCAGCTGACCCTCGGCCTGGACCGCGATTCGTCGATCGTGGCGCACCTGTTCGATGAGCGGAACCCGGCGGTGAAGAAGCTGCTGTCGATGGCGATCAAGTCGGCACGTGCCAAGGGCAAGTACGTCGGCATCTGCGGCCAGGGCCCGTCCGATCATCCGGATCTGGCCGAATGGCTGATGCAGGAAGGCATCGAGTCGGTGTCGTTGAATCCGGATACCGTGGTCGATACCTGGTTGCGCTTGGCCAAGTTGAAGGCCAAAGGTTGACCTGTTGACGTGTGATGGCTGACGTCGCTTTCATCGACGTCTGCCCATACTGAAGCTGCACGCAAGCCCCGCCTCTGCGGGGCTTGCTGTTTCTGGCGTCCGCGTACGCCATGTTCCCGTCGCACCTGTTGCCGTTGCAAAGGAGTCCGCATGATCGCCGCTGCCCCACCCTCCCCCGCCACGACCTCCTGGTTCCGCTCACTCGACTGGGAACGCCTGCTGGAGACCTACGGCGTGCCGTTGCTGGCCGCGATCGTGGTGCTGCTGGTCGGCATGTGGCTGGCACGACGACTGTCCAATGCCATGCCGCGCGCCACCTCGCGCATGGGCGTGGACCCGATGCTGGGCAGCTTCCTGCGCAACGTGGTCTACGCGGCCTCGCTGGTGATCGTGGTGATCCTGGCCATCGGCACGCTGGGCGTGCAGATCACTCCGCTGCTGGCCGTGCTCGGTACCGCCGGCCTCGCCGTTGGCCTGGCGCTGAAGGATTCGCTGTCCAACATCGCCTCCGGCGTGATGCTGGTGACCCTGCGTCCGTTCCGCGTAGGCGATGTGGTGACCATCGCCGGGCAGACCGGCACGGTTCGCGAGGTACGCATTTTCCAGACCGTGATCACCGGCGCGGACAACCAGCACACCACCATTCCGAACACGCTGATCACCGCCGCACCGATCATCAACCTCACCGCAGAGCCCACCCGCCGCGTCGAGCTGGTGGTGGGCATCGGTTACGAAGACAACATCCAGTTGGCGCGTGATACCGCACTGGCGCTGATGAAGGCCGACCCGCGCGTGCTGCAGACGCCGGCGCCGGACGTGGTGGTGTACGAGCTGGGTGCGCACGCGATCAATCTGGGCATCCGCTGCTACGTGAAGTCGGCCGATCACTTCGGCACCAAGGTCACCCTGCTCGAACAGATCAAGCTGGGCTACGACAAGGCCGGCATCAACATCCCGTATCCGCAGCAGGACATGCACCTGTACCTGCATGGCAAGGATGGTGGCGTGATCGAGGCCGACGCACTGGTGCGCGACAAGCCCTGATCGGCAGTGCCGACCAACGGTCGGCACCCACCCCATCCCGGCGCGGCTGCGTTTCACGCTGGCGTACTTTCAGAAATCCGCGTGGATCAGCCACCGG
>NZ_JBFRFE010000651.1:0-2387 GCF_052114665.1 Stenotrophomonas sp. 2YAF22
CAAGCAGACTTAATGCAGGCGATCACGACAGAGCCACCTGGGAAGACGCCTGGCGGCAACACGCGGGCTCAGGCCAGCGGAGGCGGCAAATGCGGAGCCACCAGCTGCAGCGTCCGTTGCAGCGCGCCGCGACCATTGCTGACCAGCGTGCAACCCGCGCGGGCCATGTCCTCACGCGCCTGCGCGTCGTCGAGCAGGTGCAGCAGCAGATCACCCACCGCCTGCACGTCCTCACCGATCAGCAGTGCGCCGGCCTCACGCATGCGCCGCGAGATCTCGGCGAAGTTGTGCAGGTGCGGGCCAGTCACCGCTGCGGTGCCCATTGCCGCAGGCTCCAGCAGGTTGTGGCCGCCGATGGCCTGCAGGCTGCCCCCGACGAAAGCGACCTGGGCGCAGCCATAGAACGGCATCAGTTCGCCCAGCGTGTCGATGACGAATACATCGCTGCCTGCCGCTGGCCACTGCTGCGCGCGCCGCGTCGCCACGCTCCAGCCCTGCTCGCGGGCCAGCGCCTCCACCTTGGGGAAGCGCTCCGGGTGCCGCGGCGCCCACAGCAGCAGCAGGTCCGGATGCTGCTGGCGCAGGCGGCGGTGCAGGTCGATCACTGCCTGCTCTTCGCCGTCATGTGTGCTGGCCGCGATCCACACCGGGCGCGTGGCAGGCACATGGGCATGGAACTGTTCGATGAAGGGCTGCACGTCCGGCGTGGCGATGTCGAACTTCAGGTTGCCCAGTGCCTGCACCTGTTCCGGCGCCGCGCCCAACTGCACGAACCGCGCAGCGTCATCCTGCGACTGTGCGGCCACGCAGGTGACCGTGCGCAGCKCACGCCGGATCAACGCCGCCAGCACGCGGTAGCCGCGCAGCGATCGGGCCGACAGGCGCGCATTGAGGATGTAGACCGGAATGCGACGGTCGCGGCAACCGAACAGCATGTTCGGCCACAGCTCGGTTTCCAGGATCAGCGCCAGGCTGGGCTGGAAGTGCCCCAGGAAACGGTTGACGCTGCCCGGCACGTCGTACGGCAGGTACACGTGGTCCAGCGCATCGCCCCACAGCGCGCGCACCCGTTCCGAGCCGGTCGGGGTGATGGTGGTGATGACCCAGCGGATATCCGGCCGCTGCTCGCGCAGCGCATTGACCAGCGGCGCAGCGGCGTTGACCTCGCCCACCGAGACCGCATGCAGCCAGACCCGCGGCTGGCCGCTCGGCTGCGGATAGGACGCATACCGTTCATCCCAGCGCCGGAAGTATTCACGGACCCGGAAGCCGCGCCAGACCAGGTGGTACACGGTGATCGGCAGCAGGAGGTACAGCACGGCCGAGTACAGGCCACGCAGGATCCATTCGACAGGGTCTTTACGCATGCGGCAAGGATACGGGAGCCCCCCGGGAAAGACACGCGGCCGGGTTGGTAGAATGGCGGCATGTCCGATGCCACCACCGCCGTCCGTCCGTCGCTGCGTGATCCACGCAACTGGCCGATGTTTGCCGTCATGTTCACTGCCTTCGGGATCGCCCGGCTGCCGTGGATGCTGCAGCGCGCGCTCGGCCGCGGGGTCGGCTCGATCGCCTGGCGCCTGGCCGGCAGCCGCCGCCATGCCGCCGAGGTCAACCTCAAGCTGTGCTTCCCCGAGAAGGACGAGGCCTGGCGCAAGCGCCTGGTGCGCGACAGCTTCGATGCGCTGGGCGTCGGCATCTTCGAATGCGCGCGCTCCTGGTGGGGCAGCATCGACAGCATCCGCCCGCAGGTCCACATCGAAGGGCTGGAACACCTCAAGCAGATGCAGGCCGAAGGCCGCGGCGTGCTGCTGGTTTCGGGCCACTTCATGACCCTGGAGATGTGCGGCCGCCTGCTGTGCGACCACGTCGACCTGTCGGGCATGTACCGCAAGCACAAGAACCCGGTGTACGAGTGGGCGGTGAAGTTCGGCCGCCTGCGCTACGCCAAGGCGATGTACGCCAACGAGGACATCCGCGCGACGGTGCGCCACCTGAAGAAGGGCGGCTTCCTCTGGTACGCGCCCGACCAGGACATGCGCGGCAAGGACACCGTGTTCGTGCCGTTCTTCGGCCACACCGCATCAACCATCACCGCAACCCACCAGCTGGCGCGGATGACCGGTTGTGCGGTCATCCCCTACTTCCATCGCCGCGAAGGCGGGAAATACTTCCTGAAGATTGGTGCGCCGCTGGAGAATTTCCCCAGCGAAGACGTCGAGGCCGATACCGCGCGGGTCAACCAGGCCATCGAAGAGATGGTGCGCGAGGCACCGGACCAGTACCTGTGGATCCATCGCCGTTTCAAACGCCAGCCCGGTGGGCGGAGCGATTTCTACAAGTGACGGGTGGTAGGGAAGGAACGTCCCATCCACGCATGGCGTGGA
>NZ_JBFRFE010000652.1:0-2382 GCF_052114665.1 Stenotrophomonas sp. 2YAF22
TGTCGGTATTGGTCATCGACTGCACCACGACCGGCTTGCCACCGCCCACGGTGACTCCACCGATCTGGACCGCTTGGGTCAGGCGACGGGGCCAGGCAGTGGCATCGGAGGGGGCTGTAGGGCGGGTGACGGCGTCATGCATGCGGGCATTCTAACGCCCGCCCCGACCTTCCGGGTGTGTCGCATTCAGGCGACAGTCCGGCTGCGGCCGATTGTCGCAGGCAGCCGTCCCCGCGAACGCATACGATGGGCGCGAATGACCGGTCCCGACGCCCCGTTTCTCCGAACCCTGTGCAGCCTGCGCTGGTTGGCCGTGGCTGGCCAGGCGGCCACCATCCTCGTTGCGACCTGGGTGCTGGGACTGCCCTTGCCRCAACTGCCGCTGTGGTCGGGCGTTGCCGTGCTCGCCGTATTCAACCTGTATACGCAGCTGCGCCCGGAGCCGGCCGATACCGCGCCGCTGACCGCCTTCGGCCACATCCTGGTGGACGTGATCATCCTCACCTGGATGGTCAGCTGGAGCGGCGGCATCGCCAATCCGTTCGGCTCGCTGTTCCTGATCCTGATCGCCCTGGCGGCCTTCGCCCTGCCCCTGCGCTGGGCACTGGCCGTGGCCAGCGCCTGCCTGCTGGGCTACGCCGCCAGCGGACTGTTCGGGCAACCGCTGCCGGCGGGCTATTTCAACGCACTGGACCTCAATCGCTGGGGCGTGATCGCCACCTTCCTGCTGTCCGCTGCGGTCGTACTGATCTTCTCTACCCGGCTGGCGATCGCGCTGCGCGAGCGCGAGCTGGAACTGTCGGCACTGCGCGAACGCTTCGCGCGCAACGAGGGCATCGTCGCCCTGGCCACGCATGCAGCCTCGGTGGCGCACGAACTGAACACGCCGCTGGCGACGATGACCCTGCTCGCCGACGACGTGGCCGAACGCAGCGAAGAACCGGAAGTGCGCGAGGACATGGAAACCCTGCGCGAACTGCTGGTGCAGTGCCGGGAGCGCGTGCTGGCCCTGGCCGCGCCGGCCTCCAATGACGGCCCCGGGCGCGCCCACTCCACGGCCCAGCAGGTGCTGGAGCAATGGCGGCTGGTGCGCCCGACCATCGACCTGCATCGCAACGACGACGCACCGCTGCGCCTGCCGCTGGACCCGGGCGTCGGCCACCTGCTGATGGTGCTGCTGAACAACGCGGCCGATGCCGGCGAGCAGGCCGGCCGACCGCGCGTCGATCTCAGCCTGCGCATCGAAGGCGACGACCTGATCGGCGAAGTGCGCGATTACGGCCATGGCTTCAACGCCCGCGCCGCCGTGCTGCCGGGCAAGCTGTTCGGCAGCAGCAAGAGTGAAGGCATGGGCGTCGGTCTTGCCCTGTCCCATGCCACCATCGAACGCCTGGACGGCGAGATGTGGATGCGCCCGGCCCAAGGGGCCGGTAGCCGCGTCGGCTTCCGCCTGCCGTTGGCCCCCCGCGAGGAATCACCATGACTGCTTCCACCCTTGGCCTGCTGGTCGACGACGACGAACTCTACCTGCGCACCCTGCAGCGCAGCTTGGCCCGCAAAGGGCTGGAGACGCAGACCGCACAGGATGCCGCCAGCGCGCTGGCACTGGCCCGCCAGCATCCGCCGGCGTTCGCGTTGATCGACCTGAAGCTGGGCAGCGATTCCGGCCTGGCCCTGATACAGCCGTTGCGCGCGCTGCGCGCAGACATGCGAATCCTGCTGGTGACTGGCTATGCCAGCATCGCCACCGCAGTGGAGGCGATCAAGCTGGGCGCCGACGACTACCTGCCGAAGCCATCGACGGTGCCGATGATCCTGCGTGCGCTGGGCGAGGAAGACGATGGTCCCGCCGATGACGGCGAGATGGAAGTGCCCGATGCGATGACCCCGATCAGCCGCCTGCAGTGGGAACACATCCAGCAGGCGATGCATGAAACCGGCGGCAATGTATCGGCGGCCGCGCGGCTGCTCGGCATGCACCGGCGTTCGCTGCAGCGCAAGCTGGCCAAGCGGCCGAGCCCGGAGCGCGATCCGAGCCGGTGAAGGGCCGGCATCCCGCAACAGGATGCCGCTGGCGCACGCCAGGTCAGTCTCCGAGCAGCGCGTCCACCTCGACCTTCTGCTGCCTGGCCTCGGCGTCCACTTCTGCAACCCATTGATCCACCCCACCACGCATCAGATCAGCCCGACTGGGCAGGACGTCGCGCGCAGGGCTATACAGATCGAGCAGCAGTCGGTTGCGGGCCTCGACTGTCATGTCCGCGCCGCCAGACCGCTCGACGATGATGTCAGCCCGCGCCAGGCCCTGCTCATCCACGCACCGCTCGCCATGACGCAGCAGAACCAGCACCGGCACATCGGCGCCCTCCTGCACGGCTGCCT
>NZ_JBFRFE010000653.1:0-2379 GCF_052114665.1 Stenotrophomonas sp. 2YAF22
ATACAAGCCGATACCGGACCCATGGATAGACTCAGCCTCATTGGACTTTTCCTCGCCCTGGCCTCGCTGGTCGGTGGCAGCATCCTCAAGGGCGCCGGCCTGGCGTCGCTGTGGTCGCCTGCGGCGTTCGTGATCGTCATCGTCGGCACCATCGCCGCCATCCTGCTGCACACCTCGCCAGCGGTGTTCAAGCACGCCTTCAAGATCGTGCGCTGGGTCGTGCGGCCGCCGCACAGCGACCGTCGTGAACTGATCCAGCAGATCGTGGAGTGGAGCAACATCGCCCGCCGCCAGGGCCTGCTCGGCCTGGAATCGCAGGTGGAAGCACAGCAGGACCCGTTCCTGCGCAAGGGCCTGCAGCTGCTGGTGGACGGCGTTGAACCGGAATCGATCCGGCACATGCTGGAGATCGAACTGGGCAGCCAGGAGCACCAGGACCAGGCCGCCGCCAAGGTGTTTGAAAGCATGGGYATCTATGCGCCCACGCTGGGCATCATCGGCGCCGTGCTCGGCCTGATCGCGGTGATGAAGAACCTCGCCGACCCGAGCAAGCTCGGCCACGGCATCGCCGCCGCGTTCACCGCCACCATCTACGGCATCGCCTCGGCCAACCTGCTGTTCCTGCCCATCGCCGCCAAGCTGAAGGGCGTCATCGCCCATTCCAGCCGCGACCGCGAAATGGTCATCGAAGGCCTGATCTCGATTGCCCAGGGCGAGAACCCGCGCAACATCGAAACCAACCTCTCCGGCTTCCTGCACTGACATGGCCCGCCGCAAGCACCACGAAGAGCACGCCAATCACGAGGCATGGGCCATCCCCTATGCCGACCTGATGACGCTGCTGCTCGCCTTCTTCGTGGTCATGTACGCGATCTCCTCGGTCAACGAGGGCAAGTACCGGATCATGGCCGACGCCCTCACCGATGCCTTCGGTGGTGCGCCGCGCACCATCAATCCGGTGCAGGTGGGCAACAAGCAGGTGCAGGGTGGCGGCTGGGACAGCCCGTCGGTGATCAAGTCCGGCACCAAGATCGGGCCGTCCGCTCCCGCGCCCTCGCACGACCCCACCCTGCTGCCGGCGATGGCCTCGCAGATGCGCATGCCGGTGTCGGTGCACAACCAGGAACAGATCGCGCGTGCCGAGCGCCAGCTCAACAGCATCGCTGACCGCCTGACCGCCGCGCTGGCGCCACTGATCGACCGCGGCATGATCAGCGTGCGCCGTACCGAGCTGTGGATCGAAGTGGAGATCAACAGCGACATCCTGTTCCCGACCGGCTCGGCGGCGCTGGACGTGCATGCGCGCGACACCCTGGCCAGCCTGGCCGGTGTGCTGCGCGACGTGCCCAACAGCGTGCGCGTGGAAGGCCACACCGACAACGTGCCGATTGCCACTGCCACCTTCCCGTCCAACTGGGAACTGTCGGCCGGGCGCGCGGCCAGCGTGGTGCATCTGTTTGCTGACCAGGGGCTGCAGCCATCGCGGCTGGCGATGGTCGGCTACGGCCAGTTCCGCCCCCGCGAAGACAACGACAGCGCACAGGGCCGCAATCGCAACCGGCGGGTGATGGTCATCATCCTGGCCGACACCAGTCATTCGGTGGACCCGCTCGGCGAACGCCTGAATGCCGCCACCGGCGCTGCCCGCGGCGCCAGCGAACAGGCCGCCACCGCACCGGCCACCACCCCCACTTCCCCCATCGCACCGGTGCAGTTGCCACCGGTGCCGGCTGGCAGCCGCGTCGGCGCCGCCGTTCCCCCGGCAATGAAGGAGTAATCCGATGCGCATCTGGGCAGTCGCCAACCAGAAGGGCGGAGTCGGCAAGACCACCACCACCCTCGCCCTCGGTCGCGGCCTGGYCGCGCTCGGCCACCGCGTGCTGCTGATCGATCTCGATCCGCATGCCTCGCTGACCCGCGCCTTCGGCGTGCCGATCGAGCCGGCACCGGCCGGCGTGCTGGAACTGTTCGGCGCACCGCCGGCCGACCTCTCCGCGCTCAGCCATGCCAGCAACATCGGCGGACTCGATTACGTGTGCGCGCAGGCCTCGCTGGCCACGCTGGAACGACGCAGCGCCAACCAGCCTGGCCTCGGCCTGGCCCTGCAGAACGCGCTCGCCCGCCACCAGGGCCAGCACGACTACATCCTGCTGGACTGCGCACCGACCCTGGGCCTGCTGATGATCAACGCACTGGCCGCGGCCGATCGCCTGATCATCCCTACCCAGGCCGAGCCGTTGGCCCTGCACGGCCTGGATGGCATGGTCCGCACCGGCGAGATGGTCGAGCGTTCGCGCCGCCGGCCGCTGCCGATCTCGATCCTGCCGACGCTGTTCGACCGCCGCACCCGCACCGGCAATGAATCGCTGCGCGCCATGC
>NZ_JBFRFE010000654.1:0-2379 GCF_052114665.1 Stenotrophomonas sp. 2YAF22
CAACAACGGTGTGGTGCCGACCCGCGGCAAGAAGACGGTCGACACTCCGGAATGGATGTTCGCCAGCACCCTGGCGTGGACGCCGGGCCCGTGGGACCTGCGCCTGGCGGCCAACCATGTCGGCAAGCGCTACGTGACCTACACCAATGACGTCTCCGTGCCGAGCTACTGGCTGATCAATGCGTCGGTGGCCTATGACATGGGCAAGCTCGGCCCGGCGCAGAACCTGACCCTGGCGCTGAACCTGACCAACCTGGCCGACAAGCAGTATCTGGCGACCATCAACACCAACGGCACCTACGCTGCTGATCCCACCCGCAGCCTGGCGACCATGCAGGTCGGTGCGCCGCGGCAGGTGATGGCCACCGCGACCGTGCGCTTCTGATGGAGCGCATCGCCGATCCGGAAACCCGCCGTCGTCTGCTGCGCCTGGCCTGGCAGGGGACCGGAGCGGCGATCGCACTGGCGGCCATGCCTGGCGTAGCCGCCACCGGTCCGCGGCCGCGACTGGGGCGCGATCCGTTCACCCTCGGYATCGCCGCGGGTGATCCGGATGCGCAGGGCGCGGTGCTGTGGACGCGTCTTGCACCGGATCCCCTCAACGGCGGTGGCATGCCGTCGCGCGCGATCCCGGTGCGCTGGTTCATTGCCGAAGATCCGGCGATGCGCCGGCTGGTGCAGCGTGGCGTGGCGGCGGCCGTGCCGGAGTTGGCACATTCGGTGCACGTGGAAGTGACCGGCCTGCGTCCAGGGCGCGATTACTACTATCGATTCGCCTGCGACGGCGGCGAGGAGAGTCCGATCGGGCATTTCCGCACCGCGCCGCTGCCGGATGCGCAGCTGCAGCAGCTGCGACTGGCGTTGTGCACCTGCCAGGCCTGGAACAGCGGCTACTATCCGGTACTGGCGGATATCGCCCGCAGCGATGTCGATCTGGTGCTGCATGCCGGTGACTACCTGTACGAATACAGCCCGTTGCAGAATGCGCGTGGCAGCACCCTGGACGCACAGCGCTTCAGCGGTGAGACCCTCAGCCAGGAGCGTTATCGCGACCAGTACGCGCTGTACAAGCTCGACCCGGACCTGCAGGCCGCGCACGCCGCGCACGCCTTCGCGGTAATCTGGGACGACCACGAAGTGCAGAATGACTATTCCGGCATCCATCCGGAAAAGAGCGACGTGCCGACCGAGGACTTCATCGTTCGCCGCGCCGCTGCGTATCGCGCGTTCTACGAACACCTGCCGATGCGCAGCACGCCGGCCGGCAACGGTGGCCTGCGCGTGCACCGCCGCCTGCGCTACGGCGACCTGGCCCAGCTGACGCTGCTGGATTGCCGTCAGTTCCGTCCGGCCAACCCCTGTGGCGTCGGTGAATCGCCACGCTGCGAGGCGGCACTGGATCCGCGCATGAGCATGCTCGGAGTGGGGCAGGAGGCCTGGTTTGCGCAGTCGATGGCGGCCGCGGCTGGAACACGCTGGAACGTGGTGGTGCAGCAGCTGCTGGTGGCGCAGTTGCGGTTGGAGCAGGGCACGCCGCGCGAACGTTTCTGGAACGACGCCTGGGATGGCTACCCGGCCGCCCGCAAGCGCCTGCTGCAGGCGATGCAAGCCGGCGGGCAGGGCAACGCCATCGTACTGGGCGGTGACTGGCACTCCACGTTCGTCAATGACCTGAAGCTGGATTTCGATGCCGTGGATGCACCGGTGATCGCAACCGAGTTCATCGCCCCAGCGATCAGCAGTGGCGGCGATGACACGCCGTATGGCCCGTACTACGGTCCGTCGATCCCGCAGAATCCGCACATCCGTTATTTCGATGGCGACCGTCGTGGCTGGTGGAAGCTGCAGTTGAACCGGCAGACCGTGGACGCGGAACTGCGCTTCGCCGACAGCGTGCTGCGGCGCGATGCGGAAGTTCGCACGGCCGCGCGCTTCCAGGTGAGCCACGGTCGTCCGGGCGCAGTGCCGGTGTGAATCCGTTCGGTAGTGCCGGCCGCTGGCCGGCAACCTCCTGAATCTCCGGTTTCCCCACCATCGGTTTCATCGCCCCCAGCCGGGTTTCGTCGCAAACCGTTTGCCCGGGCTGGGGGCGGGGCGCCAAGGTGATGGCGGGCGGCGGGGTGCCGCCGAGGGAGCCTGTGATGAAGACCTTGTTCGCGCTCGGTGTGTGGTGCCTGTTGTTCGTGCTGTGCTGGCCGTTGGCGATCCTGGCGCTGGTGGCCTGGCCATTCGTGTGGCTGCTGAGCCTGCCGTTCCGCTTGGTCGGCATCACCTTCTCGGCGCTGTTCGCCTTCCTGCGCGCGCTGTTCATGCTGCCGGCACGCCTGCTGGGTGGTGGCCGCGGCGCGGTGACGGCATGAGGCCGCTTGCCATCACGAC
>NZ_JBFRFE010000655.1:0-2378 GCF_052114665.1 Stenotrophomonas sp. 2YAF22
CGCCGGGCATGCCCGGCGAGCGCAGCGGCAAGATGGCGTTCCGCCAGGCATGGCCCGGCGCCACCAACCTTATTTCTTCAGGCTGTCACGGATCTCGCGCAGCAGCACCACTTCCTCGGCCGGCGCTGCCGGTGCCGCTTCCTTCTTGCGCGACAGGCGGTTGATCACCTTGATCACCAGGAAGATGGCGAAGGCCACGATCACGAACTGGATCAGCGTGTTGATGAAATCACCGTAGCCGATCACCACGGCCGGGATTTCCTTGCCATCAGGCCCGATGCTGGCCGGCGACAGCGTCCACGCCAGGTGCGAGAAATCCACCCGGCCGATCAGGTAGCCCAGCGGCGGCATGATGATCTTCTCCACCAACGCGGTGACGATCTTGCCGAAGGCAGCGCCAATCACCACGCCGACGGCGAGGTCGATGACGTTGCCGCGCATCGCGAATTCCTTGAACTCGGTGAGCATTCCCATTGTTGTTTTTCTCCTGAGGGCGAGGGGGGACAGCGCGAAGGGTAGCGCAGGTGATGTCAGCCGGCGATCACGCCGTGGCGTTCGGCCACGTTCTCAAGGCGTGCACTGAAACGGTCGCCGGGCTTCAGTGCGGCCACGCCGGACGGCGTGCCCATGAACACCAGGTCGCCGGCGCGCAGCTGCCACAGCTTGGACAGCTCGTGCAGGATCTCCGGCACGTTCCAGATCATCTGGTCGAGCAGGGACTGCTGGCGGACTTCGCCATTGATCTCCAGCGACAGATTGAGCGCGGCCAGATCGCCGACTTCACCGGCGTGCACGATCTCGCTGATCGGTGCAGAGGCATCGAAACCCTTGGCCGAATCCCACGGGTGGCCCTTCTCCTTGGCGGCGGCCTGCAGGTCGCGGCGGGTCAGGTCCAGGCCCACGGCGTAGCCATAGACCAGGGCCTCGGCGTCGGCCACGGCCAGCTCGCCGGTGGGCGCGTCACGGCCGATCGCCACCACCAGTTCCACCTCGTGATGCAGGTTGCTGGTGGCAGGCGGATAGGGGATCACATCGTCGTGGCCGACCACGATGGCGTCGGCCGGCTTGGTGAAGAACATCGGGCGGCCGCGATCATCTGCTGCGGGCACGGCAGCACCCATCTCACGCGCATGGTCGGCGAAGTTGCGGCCGACGCAGTAGATGCGGTGCACGGGAAAGCTGCCGCCTCCAACCACCGGTACACGCGGCGTGGCTGCAGCAGGGATCACATCGGAGACATCGGACATGCGGGCATCCAGGAAGGGAGTGCCCGCAGTCTAGAACGCAGCAAGGCCCGCCGTCAGCGGGCAGCGTCGATCAGCGAGAGGACGGCAGCGCCGACTTGCGCACCACGTGGTACTCGCCCTCGACCACGTTCGGGTCGACCGGGCGGCTCGGGCCGGGCTTGCGCGAAGCCAGCAGCTTCCACGCCAGGCCCACCAGGATCATGGCTGCACCGACGAATACGCCGATGAACACCATCGCGGCCAGAATCGCCAAGCCGAGCAGGCCCACGGCAACGCGCACCAGCGGATGGCGCGGCTTGCGCGGGGCAAACAGGGTGCGGAACTGGTTGAAGGCGAAATCGCGATTGAACATGGTGGCTCGATAGGCTGGAAATCAGCGAGCCATGAGTATCGGCAGCTGCCACTGTCATTGAGTGAAAAACTCGTTAAATATAGCCTTGGCTTATTACGGATCAATGACTTGTGTTCATGTCGCAGCTAGCCACATGACCAGGCATGCGACAATGCGCGATTCCGTCCGAGCCTTCGCCATGACTGCCGCTGTTGCCCTGATCACCCTGGATGCCATTGCCGATGGTGCGTTTGCCGAGGTTGAAGCGGTGGTCGATGGCGATGCCGAGTCGCTGCTGCTGTACCGCGACGGTGAGCAGGTGCGCGCGTTCCTGAACATCTGCCCGCACGCGGGCCGGCGCCTGGATTGGGCACCCGGCCAGTTCCTGAAGAGCCGAGAAGGCCATCTGGTCTGCGCCGCCCACGGCGCCTCGTTCGCGCTGGACAGTGGCGACTGCATCGCCGGCCCCTGCAAGGGCGACCGCCTGCGAGCAGTGCCGGTGGACGTACGCGACGGGCAGGTCTACCTGGCCTGATGCATCGGTGTGCGGACCAACGGTCCGCACCCACCAAGCCAACAGTCCGCACCCAACAGATCAACAGGTATCCAGAGATCCATCCACGCATGGCGTGGATCTACCGTGTCGACCAAGGTCGACACCTACCAAAGCGGTGCACGACGCCGTTCAGGCAGATYGCGGMGATCTGTCGAAGGCGGGGTGGGTCCGGTTGCGGGGGCGTGAGCGCCATGGATGGCGCGACCGAGCTTACAGGGACGTACTTGCAGCGTCCCCCGCAACC